>NZ_JBSFYP010000093.1:0-21682 GCF_053599835.1 Micromonospora sp. NPDC005163 | reverse complement strand
ACCGCCGCCGTCTGGCACAACGACCACACCGGCCAGCCGATCATGCGCGCGCTCACCGCCTACGACCACTAAACCCCTTGGAATTGATCATCTAGCTGGGCTCCGGCTCCGGCCGCCAGCGGCGCGAGGTCGCCGGTCGGTAGCCGTTCGGAACCAGCTACTCCGGCGGCAGGCCCCACCCGGATCACGACGGCTCATTGGCCAGCGGCTGGCACCGTAGGAACCCCGTGATGGACGGCCCGTTCGACGGTGCGGACACCCGGGATGTCGACTACGTGCTCGGGCAGATCGGGAAACGGCTCTCAAGTCGGTTCACCGGCGTGTTCGGCCCGGAAACCGTCGAACGGTACGTCTTCGAGTCCTACATGTACCTGCACCGAACCGTCCGCCTCCAAACCCACCTGCCCGCCCTGGCAGAGAACTTCGCCGCCGAACGACTCACCGCCCTGGCGCAGGTCGAAGGCAGCATCGACAAACCCGTACCCGAGGTGCTGTTCCTCTGCGCCTACAACGCCGGCCGTTCCCAACTCGCCGCCGCACTCGCCGACCGGTACGCGCAAGGCAAGGTGCACGTGCGGTGCGCGGGCTCGCACCCGGCGCACTGGCTGGACCAGAACGTCATCGAGGCGCTCGGCGAATGGGGCGTCGACATCGGCCGGGCGTACCCCAAGCCCCTGACCTCGGACATCCTCGACGCGAGCGACGTGATCGTGACCATGGGCTGCGGCGACGCCTGCGCGGTCCTCGCCGGCAAGCGCTACCTCGACTGGGACATCCCCGACCCCGCCGGACAAGACCTGCCCTTCGTCCGAACCGTCCGCGACGACATCGATGCCCGCGTGCGAGCGCTGATCGACGACCTCACCCTGAGTTGATCTCAGAAAGCGCGAGGGCTGACAGGCGACTGTTCTGTTCGTGTGCGGGCACAACGTAGGCCGCTCCCAGATGGCCTCCGGCTGGCTGCGCCCGCTTCCGGCAGTCCCGCTCGGACGGACGGGGTTCCACCGACCGGCAGGCGCCACGCTCGTCGACCGGCTGACCTTGACGGCAACTGCCACGCTGTCGCGGCTCCACACCGTGCGGCCGATGACAGCAGCGAGCAGGCTACGAGCCGAGCCAGCGGTTCAGGTAACCGATCAGCCCGGTCAGGTCGGTGCCACCAGCCCGGTAGCCGATGTGCCCATCGGGACGGACCAGCAACACCCCCTTAGCGCCGGGGCCGATGCCCAACCGCCGCAGCGCCGGAGCAGCGGACGTGGGGGCCGCTCCGGTGGCGTCGGGCTCGGTCAGCCGGTGCACGGTGAGCTGATCCCGGGCCAACCCCGCGATGTCGACGGCCGGCCAGGCAGCGGATGGTCCGCACAGCAGCAGGTGCCATCCGGGCGTGGAGGTGAGCCCATGCAGTGTGCTGGCGTCTCCGGTGCCGGGCAGTGGGACGTCGGGCAGCCGGTCGCCGGGTCGTGGACCGGTGCGCGATGGGCGCGGCCCTTGCCACGACAGCGGGCTGTTCCGGTAGCTGATGCCCAGCTGCGAAACCGTCCGGAAGGCGGAGGCCCGCACGAACCGGGACGCGAGCACGACCGGGATGAGAGCGGGGGCGATCCTGGTACGAGCGAACCGGACGGCCGGATTGGTGGACGTCGCGACAGTGAACGCCCGGTCGCTGAAGCGCAGCACCATCCGGCCGACCGGCGCCCGTTCGGTCTCGTAGGTATCCAGCAGTGTCGAGGTGGCGTCGTCCCGCAGGGCCTGGGCGAGTTTCCAGCCGAGGTTGACGGCGTCCTGGATGCCGGTGTTCATGCCCTGAGCGCCGGCGGGGCTGTGGATGTGCGCGGCGTCGCCAGCCAGGAACACCGCCCCGGCCCGGTAGTGGGTGGCGGCGCGGTGGTGCAGCCGGAAGTTGGTCATCCAGACAGGATCACGCAGGCGCACAGTCGCATCGGTGTACGTGTCGGCGAGTGCCTGCACCTCGCCGAGGGTGACCGGGGCGTCTGATGAGACCACCTCGGCGGGTGGCCGCATGACCAACAGCCGCCAGGTGCTCGGGTGCCCGAGTGGGAAGAAGAACAACATCCCCCGCCCGGACAAGAAGACGTGCGCCGCCCCAATGTCGAGGCCGTCGGCCTCCAGATCAGCTAGGACGAACGTCTGCGGATACGCCGCGCCCTCGAATCCGATTCCGGCGAGGTGCCGTACGGCGCTGTGCGCGCCGTCGCAACCCACCACGAACCGGGCCGCCACCCGCTCCGCCGGGCCGTCCCCATGCCGCAACGTCGCCACCGCACCGTCAGCGGCACGGTCCAGCCCCACCAACTCGACGCCCCGTTCAATGTCAAGCCCCACCGCCGCCAGGTGCTCCCCCAGGATGCGCTCGGTCTCCGCCTGCGACAGGAACAGCAGATACGGATACGCGGTTCCCGACAGACCCAGGTCGAACAGCGGCACGGCACGCGCCCGCCCCCGCGCGTGCAGACACAGCCGCACCGCGCGGTTCCCGACGGCCACCAGCTCCTCGGTCACCCCGAGACTGGCGAGGACCTCCAGAGTGCGGGGCTGAATCGCCAGGGCACGGGACTCGTGAACCCGGTCGAGCGAACGGTCTACCACCCGGACCCGCACACCCAAGGCGGCCAATTGCCCGGCCATGGCGAGTCCGGTTGGCCCCGCCCCGACCACCAGAACCTCGACCGCGCTCATCGGATATCGATTCGTCGAGAGCCGTCGATCGCGACCGGTGCCGTCGGCGGAGCGGCTGAGGTCCCGAAGGCGATCACGTACTCAATGCCGATCATCCAGATCCCCTGGCTCGACGCGCGACTGACCCGTCTCGACCCGACGGTAACCCCATATCGCCAACAGCATCACGGACGCAATCCAGCCTGCGGCCAGCGGCGCACACGCCTCACCGATTGAGGTGGCCAAGGTGGGTGGCTCTCGGCGGTTCGCTGCCAGGCGCGCCGTTCTGCGTCGGGCGCCGGGCGTGTGGTGGCCGGGGACCGGCTGGGTGGGCACGTGGGCGAGTTTCGTCCAGTCCAGGCGCGCGGTACGTGCTCGGGGAGCCGCTCCGTGCCATCGGTGATCGTCATGCCGGCGACGCTACGTGGTCGGTTGGACTGCGATATGGTCTGCTTTCGTGGCAGATTCGCGGGCCAATTCGGAGGCCAGATCAGCGTCGGTGTTCGGCGTCGACCTACATCTGGACCTGACCGGCCCCGGCCTGCGCGCCGGGCTCACGGACGCCCTGCGGGAGGCCATCCGGACCGGACGTCTGGTGCCCGGCACCCGGCTACCGTCGTCCCGCTCACTCGCAGCCGATCTTGGTGTCGCCCGCAACACCGTTGCCGACACCTACGCTGAACTGGTCGCCGAGGGCTGGATCACCGCCCGACAGGGCTCCGGAACGCGGGTGGCCAAGCGGGCCGAACCGCGCGGCGCGGCGCCCGCCGCCGCTCGCCCGAGGCCCGCCCAGCGCCGTCCCACGTACGGCCTGCTGCCGGGTTCGCCGACCCTCGCGGAGTTTCCCCGCACGCAGTGGCTCACAGCAGCTCGCCGGGCTCTGACGGCGGCCCCGAACGATGCCTTCGGCTACGGCGACGCTCTCGGCCGGGTGGAGCTGCGTACCGCCCTCGCGGACTATCTGGCGCGGGCTCGCGGGGTGTACGCCGAGCCGGACCGGATCGTGATCTGCGCCGGTTTCCACCACGGTCTGACGCTGATGGCGCAGGTCCTGCGGGCACGGCGTGTGGCGGCGCTGGCAGTCGAGTCGTACGGCCTCGACGTCTATCGCGATCTGCTGACCAGCGCCGGCCTGCGTATCCCGCCCCTCTACGTCGACGAGCACGGCGCGCGCACCGA
Source organism: Micromonospora sp. NPDC005163 (assembly GCF_053599835.1). NCBI lineage: Bacteria > Bacillati > Actinomycetota > Actinomycetes > Micromonosporales > Micromonosporaceae > Micromonospora > Micromonospora sp. NPDC005163. The sequence continues at coordinate 17,827 of NZ_JBSFYP010000093.1, read as the reverse complement.
CGACCTGGCGGGGTTGAACGCGGCGGGCGCGGCGCTGTTGACACCGGCGCATCAGTACCCGACGGGGGTCGCGTTGACCCCGCAGCGGCGCACCGCGGCGGTGGACTGGGCCCGCGCCACCAGCGGGCTGATTCTGGAGGACGACTACGACGGGGAGTTCAGATACGACCGCCAGCCGGTGGGCGCGCTGCAGGGCCTCGACCCGGAGCGGGTGGTGTACTTCGGCACGGCGAGCAAGTCGCTGGCGCCCGGGCTGCGGCTCGGTTGGATGGTGCTGCCGAAGGAGCTGGTCCCGGAGGTCGTGGCGGCCAAGGGGGACATCGACTACATGTCGAGCGCGCTGGAGCAGCTGACCCTCGCGGAGTTCATCGCCTCAGGCGCGTACGACCGTCAGGTGCGCTCGATGCGTGTGCGCTACCGGCGCCGCCGGGACGAGCTGGTCGCGGCGCTGGCTCAGCGGGCGCCCGGCGTCCGCGTGACCGGGATGGCCGCCGGGCTGCAAGCGGTCCTCGAGCTCCCGCCCGGCACCGAGGGTTCGGTCGTCCAGGCGGTCGCCCGCCAGGGCCTGGCGGTGGCCCGGATGGCCGACTTCCGCCACGAGCTGGCCGACCCGGAATGGCAGTTGGCCGAGCGGGACGCCCTGGTGGTCAACTACGCGGCTCCCTCGGACAGCGCGTGGGCGGGAGCGCTGGACGCACTGTGCAGGGTCATGCCCTAGGCCAGACCCGGTCAGAGGGTTGCCGCGTCGCCGGTTTGGTGAGGTTGTGCCAGGCCGCCGTTCAGGTGCTGGCCTGGCCGCCGCGCTTCGGGTTTCGCAACGGCTGGCACTCGTGGATGCTCCGGATCAACGCCGGATTGGCCCATGGATCTGGCACGGAACTGGACCAGAGCACAGTGCCACCCGGCGCGTAACTTTGCGGCCGTGACCACGAACCAAGCACCAGCAAACGGACAACACCCCCAGAGCGCATAGCGCGCCTGAACTGGACGAATGTCTACCAAGCCATGACTGCCTCGACAGGCCCGCGCGTCCCTCCGTCCCATCAGTGAGGGCGATCAGGGTCGGCGGCGGATGGCAGGACACCTTTCTCCCGCTGAGCGACCGGGCGTTACCGGCGCTGCTGTAGCGGGCCAGTCGTCGCGCGGACCGGTGCAGTCCAGCGGCGGCAGCGCACATAGCTCGACCTACCGAACTACGAATAATTGGGAGAAATGATGCGGGTATTTCTTGCCGGTGCGTCCGGCGTGATCGGGCGGCGGCTGATCCCCCGACTGGTTCAGGCGGGGCATGTGGTCGGTGGCATGACGCGATCGTCCGACAAGACGGAGCTGCTGGCGCAGCTTGGCGCCGAGCCGATCCTGTGTGACGTCTTCGACCGGGACGCCCTGATCCAGGCGGTTCGAGACTTCGAACCGGACGTCATCCTGAACGAGCTGACCGATCTGCCGGATGAGGTGGAGAGGATCGGTGATCATGCGGAGCTGAACGCTCGCATCCGGACCGAGGGCAACCAGAATCTGATCGAGGCGGCGCGGCAGAGCGGATCGCCGAAGATCCTGGCCCAAACCGTCGCCTGGCAGTTGCCGGACGGGCCCGACGCCCGGGCTGTCGCCGAGTTGGAGCGCGCCGTCCTCGCCGAGGGTGGCGTGGTACTGAGCTACGGACAGTTCTACGGGCCCGGCACCTACAACGAACAGCAGATCCCGGCCGAGCCTCGGGTCCAGATCGATCGGGCTGCCGAGCGCACGGTGAAACTGCTGGATGCACCGTCGGGTGTCGTCGTCATCACCGACTAGCGATCACGATCCGGCCGCCGTGCCGCGCCGAGTTCGGCCGTGGACCAGATCCGGGCCCGACGGCAGTGGCCCGGCGGCGGATTCCCCTTCCCACCTTCACCAATTCTTCGGTCCGCGCATCGCTGCGGCCGCCCTATGGAGCTGTCATGTCCTCGATTCCGGGAACCATCGACGCGCCCTCGACCCGTCGGCGGCGCACTCTCCCCGCCGGACTGGCGTTGACAGGTACGGCGCTCGCGTTCACCAGCCTGTATCTCGCGGCGGGTGTGCTGACGCCACTGCTGGTGCTCTACCGCCAGCAGTGGAACTTCGCACCGTCGCTGCTCACGCTGGCGTTCGCGGTCTACGCGATCGGCTTCCTCGCCGCCGTCCTCACCCTGGGGTCGCTGTCCGACCATGTCGGCCGGCGCCCGGTGCTGATCGGCGCACTGGTGATCCAGCTCGCGTCGAATGCCCTGTTCCTCGTCGCCCCCGATGTGAGCTGGGTGATCGCCGGGCGCATCGTGCAAGGTGTCGCCAGCGGCGCGGCGACGGCCGCCTTCACCGCGGCGCTCGTCGAACTCGCCCCGCCGAACAAGAAGAGACTGGGTACGATCCTCGGCAGTGTCGGCCTGACCGGTGGGCTGAGTGTCGGCTCCCTGCTGGCCGGTCTCGCCATCCAGCTCACGCCCAGAGCGAACTCGATCGTCTTCGCCGTCCTCGTCGTCCTCACGATTCTCGGCGCCGTCGTCATCGCCCTGTCTCCGGAGACCATGCCCCGCACCGCGGGTGCGCTCCGCTCGATGGTTCCGCGCGTCGCCGTCCCGCCCACTGCCCGAGCGGAGTTCGCCGCCGCGGCACCCGTGGTCGCCGCCGTCTGGATGCTCGCAGGTCTCTCCGGCGGGCTGGCCCCGAGCATGGTTCGCAGCGTCTTCCATCTGGACAGCGGCCTGCTCAACGGCGTGGCCGGGTTCATCGCGCCGGCGGTATCGGCCATCGTCGGACTGGCCTTCGCCCGCATTAACCCGCGGCGAGCGATGACCATCGGAATCTACGCGTCCCTCGCCGGGGCCATCGGCATCATCGGTGGAGTGTTCGCCGGAAGCCTGGCCGTCATGATCATCGGGCAGGCCATCGCCGGTGTCGGCTTCGGCGCGTCCTTCACCGCCGCGCTACGCCTCATCTTCCCGCTCGCAGCAGCGCACCAGCGCGCGGGAGTCGTCGGCGGAATCTACGTCGTCTCCTACGTTGCCTTCGGGCTACCCATCGTCATCGAGGGGCAGCTCACCGGTCCGCTCGGCGAGGTGCCGGCAGTCGTCTGCTACACCGCGTTGACCGTCCTCCTCACGCTCATCAGCCTTGCCGCCCAGACCCGCATCACACGGCGCACGCGCGGCTGACGGACGCAACGTAGGCAACCGACGAAGGACCTGGAAAGTGAACCAAACGGACCGACCCGATGCTGCCTCGTGGCTCGTCGCCCTGGACCTTGACGGAACCACGCTCCGCGAAGACGGCTCCATCAGCAACGCGGTGATCGAGCAGGTACGCCGGCTCGACGCGGCCGGCCATCACCTGGTACTCACCACTGGCCGCTCCTCCGCGACCACCATCCCGGTGCTTGATCAGCTCGGCATCGCGCCGCGGTTCCTGGTCTGTTGCAACGGCGCGGTCACCCTGCACCGTGACCCGGGTGCGCCAAGCGGCTACCGGCGAGAATGGGTGGAGTCCTTCGACCCGACCGAGGTGCTCCGGTCGATCCGCGCACACCTGGTAAACGTCCGGTTCGCAGTCGAGGACGAAGACGGCCGCTACCGGTACACGGAACCGTTTCCAGCCGCGACGACCGGTCTCGACAGCGAGCAGGCGAAGGTAGCGTTCGAGGAGTTGTGGAACCGGCCGGCCACCCGGGTCGTCGCGATTTCGCCCGGCCACGACCTGGACGACTTCCTCGCCGTGGTCGAGAAGATGGGCCTCCGCCAGGTGAGCTACGCCGTCGGCTGGACTGCCTGGCTCGACATCGCGGCCGAGGGCGTGAACAAAGCCACGGCCATCGAACGGGTACGCGCCGAACTCGGCATCCGGCGGGAACGGGTGATGGCCGTGGGCGACGGTCACAATGACATCGAGCTGATCAGTTGGGCCGCCGAGAACGGCCGCGGCGTGGCGATGGGTCATTCGCCCGTCGAGCTGATCGAAGCTGCCAGCGAAATCACCGGAACCGTACACGAAGACGGCCTCGCTCAGGTCCTGTCCACACTGAAGTGATCTCAGCAAGAGTTCGACGGCGGTGACGTTTCGCGATCTGCTGGTGGAGTCGGCCGTCTGCCAGACTGGGGAGACGCTACTCGCGATATCCGGCATGCTGTGGGCATGAGCGAGGAACCGAAAGGTCGTTCCGCACTGTCCGGCGACATGGTGTCCGCTTCGCCGCCAGTGATCTCTGTGATGTTGATCGTTCCAGATGCAGACGCTGCGGTCGCCTGGTACAGGACCGCACTGGGCGCGACAGAGTTGTGGAACCTTGGTGGCGTGGCCGGCCTTGAGATCAGTGGCGCCGCCTTCTTCCTCCACGAGGTCAATCCCAAGAACCCCGCAGAGACCAGTCCCGGCCAGGCGGGGGTCACGAGCACGCGCATCGAGGTGTTCGTCGATGACCCCGACAACTTCATCGAGCGCGCCGTCGCCGCCGGCGCAACCGCCGGAGCGGCAACCGAGGATCACCGCGTGCCGTGGGGGACGCACCGTCAAGGTGGCTTCACGGACCCGTTCGGTCACACGTGGTCTGTAGGCGATAGGTCCCCCCTGGGTCGGTTCCCACGCTGATCGGGCCAGCCGTCACATGGGCCGGCAGGATCGCGCAGCGCCTCATGGCGCGCGGTCTGTCCGGCTCGGACGCGATGTGTCACTGCCGTAGCTGGCGTCTGAAATAGGTCGACACGGGCCAATCATCCGTAGTGGACGATGCTGGATATGGGCGTGAAGTCCCCAGTAGAAGAAGGTCTGCCAAGATTTACTTCACCAGTCAGGACTCCACGTGATCGCCTATCGTGCCATGCTCGACGTCCCCAGGGAACTCGTGCACTACCTCGCCCAGTTGCTGGCCGCCGAGCGTCGCGCCCGCGGCACCCGCACGGGCACCAGGGCGTTGACCTGCTTCCGCCAGGCGCTGATGGTGCTGGTCTGGTTCCGCAAAGGCGAGGACAAGACCCTGCTCGGCACCGGCTTCGGGGTGTCGCGGGCCACCGCCTACCGCCACATCGCCGAAGCCATCACCGTGCTGTCCGCCCAGGCCCCGGACCTACACACCGCCCTGCAGCGGGTCGCCGACGAGGGCTGGTCCCACGTGATCCTCGACGGAAAACTGTTCACCACCGACCGCCTCACGGAGACGACCACCAGCGTCAAAGGCGAGCAGATCGACGCCTGGTACTCCGGCGAGCACCGCGACTTCGGCGCGAACATCCAGGCGATCATGCGCCCCGACGGGCTCCCGGTTTGGACCTCCGACGCCGCACCCGGCCACCTGCACGATTTCACCTGCGCCCAACTCCACGACATCACCGGCGCGCTGTACTGGGCCGCCTCGCAACTGGACCTACCCGCCCTCGCCGACTCCGGCTACGAGGGCGCGGGCCAGGGCATCCACACCCCGGTCAAACAACTCGCCGACAGCGACCGCCTCGCCATCGACAACCGCACCTACAACCGGCTCCTGCGATCCCTACGCGGCCTCGGCGAACGCGGCTTCGCCCTACTCATCGGCCGCTGGTACGCCCTACGCCATACCACCGCTAGCCCTCGCAGCGTCAGCGACATCGTCCGCGCCGCCCTCGTACTCACCCAATTCGAATACCGGTACCTACCAAATTCTCGTTGAGATCACGTCACTGTAGTCTCCCCCCATGCTGCGACCGGCCGGAGCTGACTTCCTGCCGATTCTCTACACGGCGCGCTCTATTGCCTTATGGCCAGGCGGCTGCCGATTTCTTGGACGCTAACTCAGTGGCAATGCGGTTGGTGATAATCATCGGACGAGGTGCCGAGGTCATCGTCGCGTCCGACCTTGATCCGTGACCACTGGGCGGTGCCCCGGCCCGCGCGGCGATGCCGCCAGGCGCTCACCGCGCGGGAGCGCCACGTGCTGGCGTTGATGGCACAGGGGTGTTCAACGCTGGCATCGCCGGCGCGCTCGTGGTGACCGTCGGAACCGTGGAAAGCACGTCGCGAGCATCTTCGACAAGCTGGGGCTGCCCCAGGACGAGGCCGACAACCGCCGCGTCCTCACCGTCCTGCGCTACCTGAGCTCGTAAGTCCGCACCGACCCCTTCCCTGCGACGAGCAGTGGGCCACCCTGATCGCAGCGCTCGAGGGCAGCCTCCGGCTGCACCCCACCGAGACTGAGCCGCGCCTGTTCTCGCTGATCCGGGCACCGTCCGTAAAGGACGGTATCCGGAGATCCTGACCTCCGGCCCAGACCTAAACGCCAGGATCTTACGAACCACCCTCGGAGTCAGGTTGCGAGTGATCTTGCGAGGATCGCAATTGCTCTGCCAGCCGCTGCCGGACCTGGGTCTGTCAACAGTTGTATCGCCTCGGCTACGCGGTCTTTTTGTCGGGCAATGGGGGCTAACCCCCATGTCGGGTCTCGGGTTTTCCGGCTGGTGCCGACATCGAAGATCTTCGTACGGTTTGCCCACAGTCGCTTTCCCGAAAGGAGCCTCAATGTGAGCGCACGTTCCGCAGTCCAGAGGACGGTGAGGTGGCGGAGGGTCGTGGCGGCCGCGACGGCTGGCGCGGTGCTGGCCGCGGCGGTCGGCGGTGGGGCCGGGTCGGCCGCGCCGCCGACCCCGGATCACCGGTCCACGGGCCACGGTGCTCCAGCACGGCCTCGGCGATCTGCACGACCTCGGCGTATCCGGGACGCAGGGCCAGGTCCGCGACGGAAACCGGGTGACCGTGGCCCGCCGCGGCGTGGCCGACCTGGACACCGGCACGCCAATGCCGGTCGACGGGTACTTCCGGATCGGCAGCACCACGAAGACGTTCGTGTCGGTGGTGCTGCTCCAACTCGTCGGGGAGGGCCGGATCGGGCTGGACGACCCGATCGAACGCTGGCTGCCCGGTGTCGTCAACGGCAACGGCAACGAGGGCCGGCACGTCACCGTACGCCAGGTCCTGCAGCACACCAGCGGCCTCTACGACTCCACCAACGACCTCGCCGCGCTGCAGTCGGCCGACGAGTTCCTGGCGCACCGCTTCGACCACTACACCGAGGCGCAACTGGTCGCGATCGCGATGCGCCACCCGCCGCTGTTCGCCGCCGGTACGCACTGGAGCTACTCGAACACCAACTACCTCCTGGCCGGGATGCTCATCAAACGGGTCACCGGACACCTGTGGTACACCGAGGTACGCTCCCGGATCCTGATGCCGCTGCACCTGACCCACACGTTCTACCCCGGCGACCGGCCGACCCTGCCCCAGCCCCACGCCGAGGGGTACCGGCAGTTCGCGCCGGGCGGGCCGCTGATCGACACGACCGTCTTCAATCCGACCGTGACCGCATCGGCCGGCGGCCTGGTCAGCACCCCCACCGACCTGGCCCGCTTCTGGCAGGCGATGGCGCGCGGGCAGCTGTTGCGGCCCGGACAGATGGCCGAGCTGCACCAGACCGTGCTGGCCGACGGGTTCCAGGAAATCCGGCCCGGCATCCGCTACGGCCTGGGCATCATGTGGATACCCAACCGGTGCGGCGGCTCCTGGGCGCACGTCGGCTCCATGCCCGGGATGAGCACCCTCGCCGCGGTCACCCCAGACGGGCACCGCTCGACGGTCTTGTACCTGGCCACCGAGCTGGCCGACCCGGACTGGGCAAAGGCGGTCATACAGCGGGAGATGGCACTGCTCGACGGCCTGATCTGCGGCTGACGGTCATCGGGGAAAGAACGGGAATTCGATGTACACCCGGTCGGCGGCGGCGAGGATCTTCGCGGCGCCGTCGACCGGGGGTGGATGTGTTGGTTGACGCGCCGCTTGACATCGGCGGCGGCCAGGCCCTGGCAGGAATCGCCGATCCGCGATCTGGTCGCAAGCCTCGGAGTCGAACCGAGCAGGCCGCCGTTATGAGCAGCAGCTGGACCCACGTCCGCCTGCGCCTCACTCCGCAGTGAATGGCATCTGGAGGCCGCAGCGGGACTCGAACCCGGCGTGCGCGGTTTTGCAGACCGCTCCCTGACCTCTCGGGCATACGACCCTGCGCGCCCCCGGACCGATTCGAACGGCCGGCCTGCGGTCCCGGAAACCGCTGCTCCATCCGCTGAGCTACGGGGGCACGGTGCAGGAGGAGGGACTCGAACCCCCAGGGCTACTGGTTTACAGCCAGCGCTAGACAGCCATCAGCTCCTGCCTGGGGTGACTGGCGGGTACTGACCCCGCACCTCCGGGACCACAACCCGGCGCTCTACCACTGAGCTACAGTCACAACTTCGGCCATTCGGCCAGTGCCCGCGGAGAGATTCGAACTCCCGACCCTCGCTTTGTAAGAGCGACGCTCTCCCCCTGAGCTACACGGGCATGCGCGGAGAGGGTGGGATTCGAACCCACGAGGGCGCTTACGCGCCCCACGCCGTTTCCAACGGCGTCTCCTTGACCACTGGCCTCTCCATTGCTCCCCCGCCTGGACTCGAACCAAGATCAGCCGGTTAACAGCCGGCCGCTCTGCCCCTGAGCTACGAGGGAATGGTCGCGCGTGCGGGGCTCGAACCCGCTCCATCGCCTTGAAAGGGCGAGGGCCTACCCATAACCGAACGCGCGGTGCTGTGCCCCGAGCTGGTGTCGAACCAGCGACCCCCGCCTTGTCGAGACGGTGCTCTCCCGCTGAGCTACCGGGGCTTGGTGGCGGGTGTCCGATTCGAACGGCGTCTCCGGGTTATGAGCCCGGCGTGGTGCCTCTCCACCACACCCGCAAGTGCCGCCGGAGGGAATCGAACCCACCTCAGTCCGGATCAGAAGTCCGGTGCCCGGCCATCAGGCGCCGGCGACTTAAACGATCTTGTGGGAGGCTGGGCCGGGTCGTCAGCTTCGGCCGAGGCCGTCACCCACTCGATCGAGCATTCTCGAAACCGAGCCCCCCGCTGTGCACAACGCGATAACTTCGCGATGTGGGCATCACCGGGGGGATAGCATGCGTTCTTCTGATCGCCGTCATCGTGGCGGGCCTCGTGCTCTGGTTGTTGCGGGCCGGATTCGGCCCTAAGAAGCCACCACCGCCACCATCGGACGTTCTAGAGCCGCCGGAGCACCCACGCGACCGCTGACGCGACGACCGACCGGTCCAGGCGCACCCCAATCAAGAAGATCACGTCCCCCGAGCGGGACTCGAACCTGCGACGGCCCGGTGCAGGAAACGAGCGCTCTGTCCACTGAGCTACCGGGGGAATTGGTACGCCGCCAGGGACTCGAACCCTGCACTTACTGAATAAGAGTCAGCAGCTCTACCCCATGAGCTAGCGGCGCTCGGCCGTCGAGCCGCGGCCACCTGAAGGTGCGGGCCGTTCGACGGCGGTGGTCGTTGGCGCAGACCACCTCACACTTCTCGATCTCGACGAGGGTTCGATCCCACGGAGCGCCGGCGCCCCACCAGTGCGTTCACCCCGACCTCCTTGTCGCGCTGGTGGTCGAAGTTCGGCCTGCTTGGCCCACGCGTAGTACCTCGAGGCGCCGATGTTGAGGACCCGTAGCAGGAGCGCGACCGCGAACTGGTCACGGTGTTCATAAATGAACGTCATGACCGTCGCCGGGTCGGGTCGAGCTCCGCCGCGAAATACGCGCTCGCCGCTTTCAAGATCTCATTCGCCCGGCGCAGCTCGGTGACTTCCCTACGCAGCCGGCGGTTCTCCTCCGCCATCTCGCTGGTCGGCCGGTCATGACGCTCGTCGGCGTCTGCCTCGGCTTGACGGATCCAGTTCCTGAGCGCCTCGTGATGCACGCCCAGTTGCTCAGCCGGCCGCCGGATCACGGGCTTCGGGTCCGACTCGCGGTACAAACGCACAGCGCGCTGACGTAGCTCATCGGGGTACTTCCAAGACCACGAAGTTAAGGTTGTCGCTGACGTGTCAAGCAGGTTGGGACCTCTGGGCTTGAGACGGTTTAGCTCCTGATAGGACAAGACGTCCGCCAAGATCGTCTTTGAGGAGCCTGTTGTCCCACCGAAGCCGTACCGTCGTCCTTTCCCGCACCGTCACGGTGGCCGAAGGCGTCTTCGCCCCTGGCCACCTGGGGGAGCTGACCAGACAAATCCCGTTCGAGCCGGTGGACGACCTGCTGGAGCGCACCCGCACGACGCAACGCCGGGTACGGCTGCTGCCCTCACGGGTGGGGGTCTATTTCACCCTGGCTCTGGCGATGTTTCCGATGCTGGGCCATGCACGGGTATGGGACAAGCTGGTCGCCGGCCTCGACGGGTTGTCCCTGCGCCGGCCATCGGAGAAGGCACTGCGAGATGTCCGCCGCAGGCTGGGTCCAGCCCCGATCAAGCTGCTGTTCGAGACTCTCGCCGGGCCAGTTGCCCGGCCGAACGTTCCGGGTGTGCGCTACCGGCGCTGGCGAACCGTCGCGTTCGATGGATGTAGCTCAACCAAGGCACCGGACCGACCACGAGCGGCCGCCTGGCTGGGGAAGATCAAGCACCGCTTCGGTCAGGACGGATACCCGATGCTGCGGATCGTGGCCTTGTGCGAGACGGGCACCCGTTCACTATTGGGGGCGGTGTTCGGGCCCGTTGACGTCAGCGAGAACGCGTATGCCGAGCAGCTACTCCCGCTGCTCGATGACGGAATGCTGCTGCTCAATGACCGGGGCTTCGACGCTGACGACTTTCTCGCCAAGGCGGCTCGCACCGGCGCTCAGTTGCTGGTTCGTCTCAAAGGCCGCCGAACCCCGGCCAGGCAATCGTGCCTTCCCGACGGCACCTACCTCACCCGGATCAACGGGGTGGCTCTTCGCATCATCGACGCTCACATCAGCGTGACCACCGGCAAAGGACTCCAACTGGGCGGCGACTACCGCCTGGCCACCACCCTGACCGATCATCGGCGATATCCCGCGCAAGAACTCATTGCGCTCTACCACGAGCGATGGGAAGTCGAGTCGGCCTTCTACTCACTACGCCACACCCTCCTGCAAGGGCTCGTCCTGCGCTCACAGGATGCCTACGGCATTGAACAGGAAATCTGGGCCCAGCTCACGCTCTACCAGGCCCTGCGCCGCGCGGTGGCAGAAGCCGTCGAGTCCGTTCCCGGCACCGACCCCGATCGCGCCGCGTTCACCGTCGCGCTCGAGACAGCCCGAGATCAAGTCGTCGCTGCGGACGGGATACTTCCCACCGTGATCAAGTCAACGCCCGGCCGGATCGCGCATGCCGTCCTCACCAATCTGCTGCCTCCACGCCGTCCACGAATCTCCGCGCGCCGCGTGAAGTGCCCTATCTCCCGATACGCGGCACCACCAGCACAGCGCCTGATCGACGGAGCGGCATCAATCACGAACATCACGATCACCGTGCTGCCCGCCTCGACACTTCACCCCGACGGGCGACGCGATCGAACGTTGCAACTCATGCGCACTGACCCACACCGACCATGGACCGCACGGGAAATCGCCGCCGGCCTCGGTCTGATCCATCACCGAGGCCTGACCGCCGAGCTCAGTCGCTGGGTCAAAGAGAACATGCTCTCGCGAACAGCCCCCGGCACCTACGCCCTCACCCACGAATGGACCCACCCCGAACAGCCCAGACAGCAACCGTCCATACCGAGTTGACAGACGTATCAGCGCCTTAACTTCGTGGTCTTGGGGTACTTCTTCGGTGCTGCCACGGACGACTTCCTCCCCACGGCCATCAGACCATGATCAAGAAGCTCCATAAAAGCGGGGGTGGCTCAGTCCGACACTGGATCGATTTCCTGTCCGGCAGACTGCCTCGATCCCGAGAACGTCCGCCGGACGGTGTCCGCCGCCAGCTGGCATATCTGGTCCCGGCCCTCCGGAACCGGTCGGAACGCTATGACTCGCTACGCGAGGTCGTCCGAGACGACATCAAGTCCCTTGCCTTCGCCGAGAACCAGACGCTGCTCCAGCGCACCGGTCGGCTGGGCGCCCTCCGCTCACTGTTCCGCCGGCTCAAGCGAGATCAGATGATCTTCCGTAACCCGACGACGCAGCTATCGCTCCCCGCCGACGATCGGCTCCCGAATGCCCGGCTCCTGCCCGACAAAGAACTTCGGCGAGCGATCGACTGGTCTACCGGCAAACCAGAGCGAGCCGTCCTGGTTGGGCTAGCAGTGGGACAAGCTCTCCGACCAGCTCAGATGCGCCGCCTTCTGCTGGACGACGTCAACCTGGGGGAACGGGTCCTACTTGTCGACGGGCAGCCTTGGCCTCTGCACGACCTCACGCTTGGGGCCCTGACGTCCTACCTCGACCACCGCCGGGCCCGATGGCCCAGCACCCAAAATCCGCACCTGCTGATCAGCCAGCAGACCGCAGTTGAGATGGGAGAAGTCAGCAGCACCTGGCACAAGATCCACATGAAATCGCTCGGCATCACCCTAACCGAGCTCCGCCACGACCGGCTGCTCGACGAACTTACTGCTCACGGCCCCGACCGACTGCACTTTCAGGCCGTATTCGGTTGCAGCAAGGAGACCGCCCTGAAGTACCTGCGGCTCGCCGAACAGCTTTTCAGCGATGAACCTCGATTCCATTCGAAGGGTGAGCAATTGACATGACGAGCGCCTTGGGCCACCGTGTCCGCCCGCAGGGCCTCCCATAAGGTGGCTCTCCATGGCCATACCTGAGTGGCTTCGGTCGTGGAAACGGGGCCCAGATAGGCGTCTCTTCTGGGCCCAGTGCGGAGTGTTACTCCATGATCAATGTGCGGGAGTTCGGGTCCCGCCCTGGAGGCGTCGGCGGGTGAGCGCAAGCATGTCGATCAACCAGCCGGGGCCGCCGGTGATGTCTTGGCCGCGGAGAAGGGCATTTCACGCTCGCCGCGCAGCGCCGATCGACTCCTCGAAGGCGAGGACGTCCTCGAAGAGCAGGACGGCGCGCTCCCGGTGAGCTGGCGGCGATGGACCCTTGTGATTCAACGCGCGCGGCGGTAGTGCATGGCCACCGCGCCGTTGCGGAGCGGCTCCGCCGATAGCAGCTCGAGCTGGCGCGTGCCGGGCAGCCCGCTCTGGTACAGCGTCGGGCCGTGGCCGGCGATCCTGGGATGGACGAGCAGCTTGTACTCGTCGATCAAGTCCAGCCGGTCGAGCTCGGTCGCGAGCTTGCCGCTTCCGAGGAGGACCCCGTCCGGGGTCGCGTCCTTGAGCTTCTGCACGCCCTCGCGCAGATCACCGGCGATGTGGTAGCTGTTGGCCCACGAGAAGTCCTTGCGCGTCGCCGACACCACGTACTTGGGCTTGGCCTCCAGCTTGACCGCCCACTCGCGTATGGCCGGCGGCGCCTCCTCGTCGCCGCGGGCGACGGCCGGCCAGTAGCTCTCCATCATCTCGTAGGTGACGCGACCCCACAGCATTGCCCCGCCCTCGTCCATGAGACGGGTGAAGAAGGCGTGGGTCTCGTCGTCGGCGATCCCCTCCTGGTGGTCGACGCAACCGTCCAGGGTGAGGTTGAGGCTGAAGGTGAGCAGTCCCATGGCCGGCGACTCTACGCCACTACGGCGTCGCGGCCAGGCGGGCGTCGCGTCAGCGAGCTCGAGGTACACGCGCCCCGGGTCCCAAACTCACGCCCAATGAACCCCGCCGGAAGACGCCGGGACCCAAACTCCCGCCCAGTCGGGACCGCTACTCGCAATGAGAACCACCTGAGTTTCTCGTCGCCCTGCGCACCCAAATCGGCCACGCCCCGCTGCCGCTGTCCGGCGTCATCGCGGTCGTGCTCGACGAGGAAAATCGCGTACTGATGGTTCGGCGTTCAGATACCGGAGACTGGGCCCTCACCACAGGATGCCTGGAACCCAGCGAACAGCCAGCGGACGGGGCGGCCCGCGAAGTATTCGAAGAGGTCGGCGTTGAGGTCACCGTCGAGCGACTGCTGTCGGTCGAAGCGCTGGACCTATCTGTCGCGCCCAACGGCGACCAGGTCTACTGGCTCACGGTTGGTTTGCAATGCCGACTCCTGCGGGGTCGGGCGCGGGTCAACGACGACGAGTCGGTGGAGGTCGGCTGGTTCGACCTGCATGCCGTTCCACCTCTGCCACCCCATCAAGCCCGCTGCCTGGCCCTTGCCGCCGACCAGGACTCCGCTGCCTGGATTGCCCGACCGACGTTCGAAGCTGGCTAAACACCCCGCTCACCAACCCGGCCGCCGGCTCAACTTCACCTCGAACTTGAAGGCGAGGTGCTGTTCAAGGCGTTGGAGGGGTTCCAAGTTCGTCCTGAAGCAACTTCAGTTCGCATGAACTTAGGCGGGTCGCGGACGACGGGATTCGAACCCGCGACCTTCACCTTGGCAAGGTGATGCGCTACCAGCTGCGCTACGTCCGCATGGAGCCGTCGGCCGGGATCGAACCGGCGACCTGCGCCCTACCATGGCGCTGCTCTACCGACTGAGCTACGACGGCGTGGTGCCCCGAGCGGGATTCGAACCCGCACTGTGCGCGGTTTGAGCGCGCTGCCTCCTACCGGGTTGGGCTACCGAGGCGAGATTCCGCTGGTTGCAGGGAGGTGGAAGCAACTTGCGCCGTTCATCGCCGCCGGCCGGCCGCTGCCGAATACCATGACGAAGATGTCGCGCTTCCAGCCGCCGCGCCAGCCCACGACGATGGACGCGGCGCAGCGCCGCGAGATCCGGCGGAGGTGGGTCGAGAGCTGGCGCAACGCCGGTCTGCCCGAGCCGACCAGGCAGGGCCGGGGCCGCATCGCCGACAAAGTGGTGGAGGCGGTGGCGGATCCATTCAAGTCCTGCCAGCTGCCCGCGGCGGCTGCCGAGAGCAGTGACATCTCAGTGAAGACCGACCTCGCCGGGCGCGGGGGCCAGTAGGGAGTCAGCCGGGCCGCGGCTACCGGCCGGGTACTCCTGTAACGGCACCGCTCCCGCCCGCCAGGCTTCGAGCACCGGCTCCACGATGCGCCAGCATTCCTCAGCGGTGTCGCCCCGCACCGACAGCGTCGGGTCGCCGTCGAAGGCGCCACGAAGCACCTCCCCGTACGGCGGCAGGTCGCCGGGGCCAAAGTGCGCCACCAGCTGCACCTGATCAAGTCCCAAGGGTTCCCCCGGGCCGTTGATGTTGACGTCGAGGCCCAGCTGGTCCGGACCGAAGCCAATCCGCAGCCGGTCGGGTTGCTCGTATCCGGAGAGGCCGGTGGGCACCCGCGGAGGTTGTCTGAAGGTGACGACGGCCTCCTTGCGCCGGCCGGCCAGCGCCTTGCCGGAGCGCAGTCGAAACGGCACACCCGCCCACCGCCAGGTGTCCACGGCCAGCACCACCTCCGCCAGGGTTTCGGTCCCCCGGGCCGGGTCGATGCCGGGCTCGTCGGCGTACGCGGGCAGTCGCCGCCCGTTCACCTCCCCCGCCGTGTACTGGGCCCGCCCGCTCCACCGCACCGGATCGCCGTCCCACACCCTCGTGGCCCGCAGCACCTGCGCCTTGCGGCCCCGCAGTTCCCTGGCGTGAAGGGTGGGCGGCGCATCCATCGCCATCAACGCTAGGACCTGCAGCAGGTGACTCTGCACCATGTCGACGAGCGCGCCCGCGCCGTCGTAGTAGCCGGCCCGGCCCTCCAGGCCCAGGGCCTCGTCGAAGACGATGTCCACGCAGGCCACGTGTGCGGCGTTGAGCACCGGTTCGAAGATCCGGTTGGCGAAGCGCAGACCGAGGATGTTCACCACCGTGGACTTGCCCAGGAAGTGGTCGATGCGGTGTACCTGGTCCTCCGGCACCAGCCCGGCCAGGATGTCATTGAGCGACCTCGCCGAATCGGCGTCCGTACCGAATGGTTTCTCCAGCATCAGCCGGGTACCGGGCGGCAGACCGATGCGGGCCAGCGCTGCGGCGGCCCGGGCCGTGATCACCGGCGGCAGGGCGAAGTAGATCACCAGCTGGTTGTGGCAGGCGGCCAGCAGCCGCCGCAGGTCTTCCTCCCCGGTAACGTCGGCACGCAGGTAGCGGGTGGTGCGGACTATCTCGGTCTCCCGAGGCCCGTCCGCCCCCACCGTCGCGAAGGATTCGGCCACGCGGCGACGCCACCGCTCGTCGTCCCAGTCGTCCCTGCCGCTGCCGATCAGCGCAAGGTCCGGCTGGGCGCCCGTGGCCACCAGCCGACCCAGCCCGGGCAGGAGCAGGCGCTCGGCCAGGTCACCGGTGGCGCCGAGCAACAGCAGCGTCTGGGGTTCGGGGTCCCCGGGAGCGGGACGGTCGGCCACGGAATTGGCGGCGCTCGGGGTCGATGTCGTCATGCACCCACCATGCCTTGCCGGTCGGGTGGGTACGCGTCCGTTTGCCCGGATTTATCTGGTCGTCGCGCATCGGAGGCCGGCTCGATCTATGGCGGGATCAGCGCCCGGGGTAGTCCGCGTCCGAGTCGGGCGTCGATTGTGACCACAGCGCGAGGGGAAGACCGTGTACTACCGCGACGGCGCCGTCGCGGCGCTGGCCGAGCTGCAGTCGTACCTCGCCCCCGGCGGCCAGACGTTGCCGTACGCGTCCAGCGCATCGAGCTCGCTGCCGGGCATTATCGGTGGCGGGCGACGCGCAGCGACTCGGCAGCTATCAGGAGCGCCGCACCGAGGAGCACTGTGTCCTTCAAAAGGAATTGCCCCAGCTGAGAAAGGCTGAACATCCCCTGCCCTTCCTGCCGAGTCCCGGGTGCCGTGGCCAGGAAACTGAGCGTGGTGAGGAACATCCCCGCCGCCCCGAAGCTACCGATCGCCGACGCTCTGGGCGCAAACGGCTTCGCGGCGATCAGAGAGCCCACGGTGATCTCCGTGACACCGATGAGTCGGTTGAGCTTTTGTGCGCCCAGCTTTTCTCGGAACCGCGAGAACAGCGGACTCGAGGTGACCAGGGGTTCGTCGTTTTCGACCTCGTACTGCTTGAATTTGAGCGCACCGATCCACAAGATGTTCGTCGCCAGTGCGGAGCGCAGGACCGAGAAGCCTACGGAAGCGAGGTCATCGGCCGAGGCGTGTCGTGTGCCCATCGCTCGCTCCTAGTCGCTGTGTCGACGGTCGGCGTGCCGGGGACCATTACCCGCTGGGACCCGCCACACACCGAGGACGTGCCGGTCTGGCCCGACTTGGACACCGTCCAAGCCGCCGTCGACGCCGTTCGGCACGAATACAACACCAACCGGCCGCACCAGTCCCTGAAGATGGCCGTCTCCGCCGACCGCTTCACCCCCGCCAAGGCTGCCGAGGAGATGGTGCCGGTGAAGCTGCCTCCCCGGCTCACTTAACCCGTCGACCAGACCCTCGTCTCACCGTCGCCTCCGGTCCCGGCGCCCGTTCAGGTGGTGGCGGGGGCGGTGAAGTTCGACCGGGTGGTGCCACCGTCGGGGAATCTGCAGGTGGCAGGTAAGCAATTCTGGCGGCCCGGCCTGCTCCGGTGTGACGGTCACGTCCTGGGCAGACACCGATGTCATCCATCTCCTGATCGCCGGCGTCCGGCTCAAGTCAGTGCGCTCCAACCTGTCCGCCGCCGACCTCGCTGCGCTGCTGCGCCAGGAGGCCGTCCCGCTGGTGAGCCGCCGTTGCCGCCGGCGCCACCGGGTGAAGCGGTCCAGGTCGACCGAACCATCAGCCGGGCAGGTCGCGTTTTCCTGGGCCAGCACATCGTCCTGGCCGCCGAGATCCTCGGCGGGCAACGCGTCGGCATCCGCAGCGATGACAAGACCAGCTTCTTCGACCGACACCCGCTAGTGTCCTGCGCCGGAAATTCGCCTACAAAATCGGGCGAGTGATTCGAGGATCTCTTCTGCGGTCTTGGTCCAGATGAACGGTCGCGGATCGTTGTTCCAGGTGGCGATCCAGGAGCGGATGTCGG
>NZ_JBSFYP010000092.1:0-22045 GCF_053599835.1 Micromonospora sp. NPDC005163 | reverse complement strand
TCGCACGGGTCAGATCCGGAGAGTGCTGACCCGCCAGCCGCTACCGACGCCGAGTCTGCTCCAAGAACCGACCCGACAGAACCCATGAGATCCGGTCGAACATCACCTCGCCGCCACCGCGGCCGAAGCGGGCAGTGAACTGCTTGCCGTTGTCGGTCAGCACCTCGTCCGGAATCCCGAACCGTTGCAGGGCCCCGGCGAAGGCGTGACAGACGGCCCGGCCGGTGGCGCGACGGACCACCTGGGCGATAACGCAGAATCGGGAGTGGTCGTCCACGCCGGTGACGACCTTTGCCTCGCCGCCGTCAGCGAGCTGGATACCGCCGACAATGTCGAGCTGCCACAACTCCATCGGCCTGCCGCGTTCCCACCGCCGGTAGTCCTCTCGCCGGCGCCGACGAGGTGTCGGGTCGATCAGGCCGTGTCGCACCAGTACCGGTAGATGGTGCTCAACGATGGCACCGGGCCCGGGCAACCGCGGCGGCCCAGCTCGTAGTGCAACCGCCGCTGGCCCCAGCGGGGATGGTGGAGTCGCAGTTCGCAAATCAGCGCCTCCACCTCATCAGGAGTCTGGGCGGGGTGCGCATGCGGTCGGTGCGATCCGTCGGCCAGACCGTCCAAGCCGTGATCGCGATACCAGCCCAACCAGCGATGCACCGCCTGACGCGAGACGCCGAACCGTTCGGCGACCTCCGTCACCGACAAGCCAGCTTCGACTTCCAGTACTGCCCGGTAACGCTGCTCCGTCACGCTCAACTCCACCAGCACTCGGCGGAGTGTCACCCATCAAGTGAAGCCACCGTGTAACGCATCAAGCGGAGTCGGACACGCGCTGCCGCGTGTGATCCGACAACTGATGCGCGACACATCTCCGCCACGTGATGCGCAACCGCGCGATGAAGCTAGGGGCCCATCAGTGTGCCTCGGGACGTGCGGATCTGCCGATGGTCGGGCGTTATGCGCGACGACGATTGTCCGACCTTGGGACTATCAGGCAGCGGAGCAAGCTCAGTCATGGCGCAGGTCAGCGCTCTGCTCCGCAGACGCCTGCGGTCGGCGCGCGGATCGAGCAACTACTTGCCGGGCGGGAAAGTGAATGCTACGTTCCACGTGAGAAAGTACTGTCCGCACAGGCATGGAGGTGGGTCATGGCCAACGAGGTACGCCCCGACGAGGCCGCCGGGGCGCTGACGGAGATCGCCCGACGCCGGGAGCAAGTGGTCACCTTGACGGTCATCCCCACCTGGTTCTGGTGGGCCACCGCGGTTCTCATGGTTGGCTTCTCGGTCGCCGTCGAGACCCGGCGGCCACTGGTGATCGGCATCGCAACGGCCGCGTTCGTGTTCGGCACCCTCATCGTGACGGGCCGGCTCGTGCTCGGCATCGTCGGGCGCGCCCAGCCGCGCAACGACCTGCTCCGGCCGACCGGCGTCCTGGCTATTCTCGGTTTCGTCGCGGGCATCCTGGCCGTCTCGTTGCCGACGTCGTTCGCGCTGAAGGCCGCCGGGGTCCGCTATCCCGCGACCGCGGGCATTCTCCTGGCCGGCCTATTCATGGTCGTCGGCGGGCCATTGCTGATGCGGTACCTGGGTCGCCTCATGCTCGACGATCGCGCCGGCGGCCCGAAATGATTAAGCCACGATTCGACGAACTCATCCACGCCCCCACCCGGCTCTCGATCGTGTCACTGCTCGCGGCCACGGAATGGGCCGACTTCAAGTTCATCCGCGACAGCATCGGCCTGTCCGACTCCGCCCTCTCGAAGCAGTTGACGACGCTCGAAGAGGCCGGCTACGTCGAGATCCGCAAGGGCTTCGTCGGGAAGCGCCCACGCACGTCAGGCAGGCTCACCAGCGTCGGACGGGCCGCGTTCGACCAGCATGTCGTCGCGTTGCAGGAGATCGTGGCGAGGGCCGGCGCGACCGTCCTGCCGCGTTAGTCCGCAGTAGATCCGTACCCTTAAGTTCGACGGCGATCTCCGTGATGATGCGCCCTGGTGAGGCTCGTCAAGGTGATCCCGCATCAGTCGGGTGCGCGGATCTGGCGATCAGCGCGCGAAGGTGTCGCAGATCAGTTGGCGGATGAGTGTCGCGCATCAGTCGACGGAGGACACACGCGCTGCCGGCGAATTGGTTCAAACTTTCTGTACGTCTTCAAGGCGGCCCGAGACGGGCCGCACGCGCCGCCGCCTGGGCGCGCGTCCGACGCTCCGCTGTCGCTCCACGCCGGCCACGCAGAACGCCCGTCGGCTGGCGCGGAAAGCGGGAAGCCCGGGGGCCGCCGCAGACGGTAGCGCCGAGGGTGGTTGAGGTTCGTGGGCCGGCAGGCGGCCGGGCCGCGCCCGAGCGGCGCGGCGCAGGGAAGGGCACGCCGGGTCCGCGCGGCGGGTTGCGGCGGCCTACCGGTCGTGGTTACCGCGCCTCCGGCGGGGGCGCAACGACTCCGAGATGGCCAGGGGTCCGTCGGCGGGTCGCGGTCCGCGGGTGGTTGCGCAGCGCCATCCCGCCAGCCGACGACCCGGGCGAGCCGAGCAGACCACAGCGCGGCCCGCCAGCGTCCGAACGTGCGTCAAGGTCCGCTTGACGTGGCGGGCCGGGCGGTGGCCGGCTCCCCAGGAGGGCGGGTCGGCGGCAGACGGGATGGCGTTGGCCTTGTTGAATCGGTGTGGTGAGCCGAGTTGAGACTAACCGTGACCTATTTGTCGCATTGTTGGCGATCGGCGCGAAGGCGGTGGAGCCGCCGAACCAATCAGCGGGTGGGCAGCAGCGCCACGAGTTGCCTCAGTCCGGCGGCAAGAGACTGGTAGCCGCTGCTGGAGAGCTTGTCCTCCTCCCGTAGCTTGGCCACCTTCTGGCCAAACTCGGCAAGCTTGTCCCGGGCCTTGTCGGCCTTACCATCCGCGAGCTTCTCCGCGGCTTCCCGCAGCCGCTTCGTCAGTTCCTCACCAGCATCCGGCTTCAACTCCCCGTCCTGAACGAGCCCGAGGACCGTGGTGTGCAGTCCCGCGATGAGGTCGACCGGGCGCAGGCTAGGACGAGGGGACGGCTTCGCCGAGGCCGAGGAGGAAGGGGACGCCGACGGCGCACCGGCCACCTCGGATTCGGCTGCCTCTGGTACCGCAGCGTCCGTAGCCATGGGAGCCGCCGCTGGGGAACGGGATGGCTCGGTATCGCCACTGGAGAACACGACCATGACGGTGGCAAGGACGACCGCGACCAGCGCACCAGCAACGGCAGCCCACATGAACCAGCGCGTCTTGTCACGGCCAGCTTCTGCCTGTCCGCCGGCTAGCCTCAACAGCACCGTCGGCGGGTCTATGCCCGACTGGTCAGGACTAGGCGTGGCAGACATGGCGGACATCATGCCACAGCGCCATGGCGCCCTTGCTCGCAAGTCCGGCCTGATCAGCGGCGTTCCTGTTCCTTCCGGGCGGCTGCCTCAGCGGGTCGGCGGGCGCGAACCGCGGCTGGTCAAGCAGACGCAACCAGCTTCCGTCCGCCTGGCATCCGGACAACCTGTGCGCGGGCTCCCGAGCGGCCGCTGACCAGCGGGGATTCGAACCAGTTCGAATCACTTGGCCGGCGGTTGCGGACAAACGTTGACTGTGCCGGTCCTGAACCGCCTCCCGGCGGGGCACCGAGAGTACGGAGGCACCATTGACGACCTTGCGATCGCGGATCATGGCGATACTCGCCGCGCTTGTCCTGAGCACAACCGGGAGTGCGATCCTCGCCGGCCCGCCAGCGCAGGCCGCGACCGGGACCTGTTCGGGCTCCAAGGTCGGTGGCTTCGACCTGTACGGAGACGTGGCCATCAACGGTTCGACGAAGTACGGGTATGTCGAGATCTACTACAGCGGCGGATACAACTGCGCGCGGACCGTGTCGAGTGCGAACACCTGGGGCGTCAGCAAGGTCATGTCGGTCGAGCTGTGGGTCTGTTCATCCGGCACCAGCAACTGCCGACTGCTGGCGGCGAACGACCGGGACCACGGCACGTACAGGTACTACGCCGGTCCGGTGAGCGCCTACGCCAGCGGAAAGTGCATCTGGGTCATCGGCAACATCTACTACCCGCCGACGGACTCCAACGCCGGCGACAACAGGTCGGGATGGTGCGGCTGATGTCCACGATGCGACGCTCGTTGGTGGCCTGTCTCGTGGCTGGGATCGTCGCGGCGGGAGCTCCGGCCGTTGGCCCGGCACCGGCCAGCGCCGCAGCCGGGTACGGGGAGCAGTGCGGATCCAGCTACCAGGAAATCGACGACAAGGTGCTGCTCACCAGCGGTGGCCAGTACTTCGGGCACATCTACCTGATGTACAGCGCGCAGACGAAGATGAACTGCGTCGTCGCGGAGAAGTCCAGCTATGTCGGCGTCGCGACCTGGATGAACGCCAAGGTGGAGACGAGGGGTGGGCGCGTCGCCCAGGACCCGGGCAACTACCGCTACTACGCCGGGCCCGTCTATCTCTACGCCCCGGGCGAGTGCGTCCGCTACTCCGGCGTCGCGTACAGCGGGCCGAACAAGACCGGGACGCTCAGCTCGTACTCGTCGCCCTTTGGCTGGTGCGGCTGACGACCGTGGTGTGGGTCGCGCCGGGCAGGTTCGCTGCCCGGCACGACTGCGTCATGGGCCGTCCGGAAGGGCGGTCGTTGTCCGGGGTGTCAGCCGGCGGTGCAGGAGCGGACCTGTGGTCGGGCGCTGCTGTTGCCGTATGCTGGATCATCCCCGTCGTGACGCTCGATCCCAGGCTGGAGCCAGCGTGCGGACCGCCTCGAGGGTGGCGGCCCGCTGCCGTGAACGCTGACTCGATCACGCTGTTGCATGATTCGGCTCAGGGCGTGACCCGGAAACCTGCCGGAACTATCGGCACGGTCGGGCCGGAAGCGCCGGTCAGCCGCGCTGTGCGTCGGCGAGCATGTCGAGCGACACCTGCCACAGTCGCTCGGCTGCTGCGGGGTCGAGCGCGTGGTCGGCGACGCCCTCAAGCGGCGTCTCGGGGTTGTAGCGCGGAGCCTCGTTGCAGTCCTCGAAGTACCGGCCGCCGATGCCCTCCAGCTGCGGCCAGGCCGCGAGCAGCACGGAGGTGGCCGCGCCCTGCTGCGGGGTCTTGAAGTCGTACGCCGGAAGCTGCGCCAGGTCCTCCTCGGTGAGGTGGCGCCCCAGGTTGCTGGTGACCGCGCCCGGGTTGGCCGCGTTGACGGTGATGCCGTCGCCGGCCCAGCGCCTGTTCGCCTCGACCGCGAACAGCGCGGTGGCCGTCTTCGACTCGCCGTAGGCGAGGAGACGGTCGTAGGGGCGCTCGCGGAAGTTGACGTCGTCGAAGGCCATCGGCGCCTGCACGTGTGCGATCGAGCTGAGCGACACCACGCGGGCCCGGCCGGCCGCCGCGAGGGCCGGGTGCAGCCCGTTGGCGAGCGCGAAGTGGCCGAGGTGGTTGGTCGCGAACTGCAGCTCCCAGCCCTCCGCCGTCCGCGTCTCGGGGGTCGCCGACACCCCGGCGTTGTTGACCAGAATGTGCAGCGGGCCTTCCCAGGCGCTGACGAAGGCGGCGACCGACCCCTGGTCGGAGAGGTCCAGGGGAACGACCTGGATCAGCTGGCTCCCGGTGGTGGCGCGGATGTCCTCCGCTGTCCGCTCGCCGGCGTCCACGCTTCGTACCGCCAAGGTCACCGCGGCACCCGCGGCTGCGAGC
Organism: Micromonospora sp. NPDC005163; assembly: GCF_053599835.1. Classification (NCBI taxonomy): domain Bacteria; kingdom Bacillati; phylum Actinomycetota; class Actinomycetes; order Micromonosporales; family Micromonosporaceae; genus Micromonospora; species Micromonospora sp. NPDC005163. Next base: position 16,349 of record NZ_JBSFYP010000092.1, on the reverse strand, counting down.
GCTCGGGCCGTTTCGACACCGATGCCCGACGAGGCGCCGGTGACGACGGCGCGCTGCCCGGTGAGGTCGACGCCGGCGACGACGTCGCCCGCGGTGGACCGGGCGTCGAAAGGCGTGGTGACGCGCTGTGCATTCATGATCGTATTCCCTAGATAGCTCGTGGTTTCGTGTCCGGGGGCGACGATCGGGCCGGCAACTGTGCTTCGGCCCGACGGGTACGCCCGGCGATCGCTCCAGGAACCATCCTGCGCGGCGGTCTTCGAAGCGCCCAACACACGCTTCCTGGCATGGCTACAGTCTGTCCCTGTGACCACCCCTGAACTGCGGCAACTGCGCTATTTCCTGGTGCTCGCGGAGGAATTGAGCTTCACTCGGGCGGCCGCCCGCCTGATGATCGCTCAGCAGTCCCTGTCCCAGCAGATCACCGCCCTGGAACGCATCCTCGGGGTGAGGCTGTTCGAGCGCGACAGCCGCGGCACCACCCTGACCGACATTGGCGCCCTGTTCGTCGCCGAGGCCCGTGCCGTGACGGACCGTGCCGAGGAGGCCGTCGCCGTCGTGGGACGGGCCCGGCGGGGAGAGGTTGGCAGCCTCAACGTGGCCTTTCTGACCTCCGTCGCCAACCACCTTCTGCCCCCGGTGGTCCGAGCCGTGCGTGACCAACTCCCCGACCTTCGCCTGACGACCGAGTCCACCACCATCGCGCCCCTGGTCGAGGGGGTCTTCGGAGGGCGTTACGACGCCGCCTTCACCCGGACTCCGCTCACCGCCGGCCTGCATTCGATGACTCTGGCGACCGAGCCGGTGTGCGCCGTACTGCCCGAGGGTCACCCGCTCGCCGAGCGCGCCGAGCTGAAGCTCGCCGACCTGGCGAACGAACCGTGGGTGATGACCCCGCGCAGCTCGTGGGAACCCTGGCACCGCGCCTACGACGACCAGTTCCACGAAGCGGGCTTCGTCCCGGACATCGTCCAGGAGGAAGCCAACGTGCAGAGCCTGCTCGGTCTGGTCGCCGCGGGAATCGGAGTCACCCGGCTCGCCCGCTCGGCACGCAGCCTTCGCCGCACCGGCGTGGTGTTCGTCCCGCTGACCGGCGCCGTCGCGCGCACCGAGATGGTGTGGCTGTCGGGCAACGCCTCACCCGCCCTGCGCCGGCTCCGGGACGTGGTCACCGAACTCTCGGCAACGACCGACCTCACCGAGGCAGGCTGAGCAGCGCGCTCCCCGTGACACGCGAACTCTCCGGACGGGCCACTCTTCAGCGCAGCGCGTCGTCGCGGAGTACGGCGTGCGCGCCGACGGTCTGGTTGACGATCTGCGTCACCCGTACGTCGACCGCGACGCTGGCCAGCGCGACGGCGTCCGGACGGCTGACGCCGTGCAGCCGTTGCATCAGGGTCAGCATCGAGTCCAGAGCCATGAAGGTCGCGTCGTCGAGGGTCGCTCCGACGCCGAGCGTCAGCCAGGCGTCCGCGGTTCGGGCCACCGGGCCGGTGATCGGGAAGTCGTCGCGGACGTCCACGGTCAGCGTCACCTCGTCCATCGGACACTCGATCGCGGTACCGCCGACCTCGCCGTCGCCCTGCGCGGCGTGCCCGTCCCCGACGGAGAACAGTGCCCCGTCGACCGGGATCGGCAGCAGCAGGGTGGCGCCAGCGGTCAGGTCCTTGCAGTCCAGGTTGCCGCCCCAGGGCCGGGGCGGGACCGTCGAGTGCCGCCCCGGCTCGGCCGGCGGCATGCCGAGCACCCCCATGAAGGGGCGCAGCGTGACCGTGTGGCCGTGCTGGTTGCGGCCGGTCATCGCCACCGGGTCCAATGCCCAGTCGTGCACCACCCCGTCATGCTTGACGCCGTACCGCTCGTTGAAGCCGCTCGGCCAGCCACCCGCCACGGTGGTTCCCCAGGCCGCCGGGACGATCGCGTCGATCCGCACCTCGAGGGTCTGGCCGGCGCGGGCGCCGCGGACCGCAACCGGACCGATCAGCGCGTGTCCGTGGTCGGGCTGGTGCTGCGGGACCCGCGGCCGGTCCCGGTTGCGCCCCCCGGGGTACGGGCCGGCCGACCACCAGCAATCCAGGGTGCGGTAGGTGACGGTGTCACCGGCGTCGATGGTCAGCACCGGCGGGAGGTCGGGGGAGAAATGACCGTGCAGGGTCTCGTCGCCCGGTGTGAGGGTGTGTCGCATCCGGGCAGGCTAGTTGCTGCCGCCGGGGCAGGGTAGATCCTCAACGCCCGGCAGCTCAGCGCAGCCGACGGATGTCGCCGTACGCCCGGTAGAACCCACCTCGGCCCGACTCGCGGACCTCGGTCACCAGGTAGCGGGCGCCGGGCTCGCGGATGCCCTTGGGAAACTGCACCGACCAGTCGCGCCGGTAGCCGTCGGACACCACCTGGACGCGCATTCGCCCCCGGTCGGTCAGGCACTGCACCACCACGCCCGCCCCGGCGTCGCTGGTCACCTCGACCACCGTCGGCTCCACGGTCCGCGGCGCCTGGCGGGGCGCCTTGACGTCCAGCACGTCCGGCACGTCCCCGGCCTGGGCCGCCCGGATCGCCGACTCGCTGGCATCGATGCAGGCCAGATGGCCGCCGGTGGTGACGACATAGAGCCGATCACCGTGGTATTGCATGGAGTACGCCGAGCCACAGCCGGTGCCGAGCTTCCACAGCCGGGTGCCCGCCGCGTCGAAGCAGTAAATCGAGGACTGGCTGTCGCCGGCGAACACGAACCGGCCGCCCTCGGCGGTGGCACAGGAGAAGACCGGAGCGTCGCACCGGTAGCGGCGTTCGACCCGGCCGTCCTTGGCCAGCCGCACCACCTCGCGGGTGCCCGTACCGGCGAACACGCTGCCGCGCTCCTGCCACCCGAAGAGCACCGAACCGGTCGTGGTGTGCCAGAGCTCGCGGCCGGTACGCCAGTCGTAGCCGGTCACCCCCTGGGAATGGCCGTGGTAGAGCGCGTCGGTGTCGCAGCGCACCATCCAGGCCGAGCGGCCCCGCCCGGGCCGGCGCCAGAGGAACTCGTCCTCGTGGTCGACGGCGGCGATCCCGCCGTCGGCGTCGGAGACGCCCAGGACGCCGTCGTGAATGTCCAGCCAGTAGATGTCGATCTCGGGGGCGATCGCGTACGCCACCCGGGGCACCTTGCCGGAGAGGTCGTAGACGTTGCCGTCGTCGAGGCCCGCGTAGACCCAGGCGTCGTCGGCGACGATGCACTTCACCCCGTCGGGGAGCCGGACCTGACCGCGCACCCGGGCGTCGTGGCCGAGGGTGGTGATCACGCCGTGCTCGTTGCCCACCATGCAGTGCTGCTCGTCGACGAAGATGCCGAAGGCGGGGGCACCGGAGTCGTAGCGCCAGAGCACCGGGGCGGTGCGGGCCGTGGAGCGGGTGCTGAGGATCTGCCGCCGGGACACGCTGCGCTTCTGTCGGGCGCCGGGGACCGCCGGGGCGTACCCCTTGCGGACCTTCTCCCCGATCTTCTTCGCGGCGGCCGCTCGAGCCCGGGCGTTGTCCGGATAGGCGTTTGCCTTGACCTGCCCCTGGTCACCGATCCGGCCGTATCGCACGGTCAGTGTGGTGTCGTCGACGACGACCTCGTAGAACTTGTGCGCACCGTCCACTTCGGACAGTTCAAGGTAGGTTGTCTCCTGCGGCATGGGGGCCTCCGAGGGGGTCAGCGACCGGCCAGACGTGGCCGGCGCGGCGACAGTGCCCACACGCTAACCGCGCCCTACGACAAGATCAGCGGCTGCCGGGCACCCGCCGGCGCGACGCAGCCGGCCGATCCGACCGGCTGCGTCGGGACGATTCAGGGCTTGCGGGCCACGGCGCCGTACGCGTCGATTCCCTCGGCGTCGGCGTCGGCGTCGTCCGGACGCCACAGCGGGATCGGCACCAGGCCGGGCTTCACCATGGTCAGCTCCGCGAAGCAGCTGGCGAGATTCTCCGGGCTGCGCAGGATGTACGGGACGCCGCCGCTCTCCGCCAACCGCTCGGCACCGGACACGACCGCCGGACTGGTGTTGGTGCCGTCCCACAGCACCAGGTGGCTGCCGGACGTGGTCGCGTCCATCGTCCGCCCGACGATGGAGCGCACGACCGCCAGGTCGGGCTCGTAGCCCAGCACGCCCATGTACATCACCGCGATGGGCTGGTCGAAGTCCAGCGTCTGGGCGGCCTCGGCGAGAATCTTCTCCGGGTCGTGGTAGTCGGCGTGCACGTAGGTGGTGACGCCCTCCGAGGTCGTGCTGGCCAGCAGCGCCCGGGCGTGCACGAGGACCATCGGGTCGTTGTCGACGTAGACGATCCGTGACTCGGGCGCGATCCCCTGGGCGACCGCGTGGGTGTTCTGCATGGTGGGCAGGCCGGTGCCGATGTCCGGGAACTGCCGGACGCCCGCCTCGGCGGCCAGATAGCGCACGGCCTGCACCAGGAACCGGCGGGACTGCTGCGCCATGACGACGATCTCCGGGTAGACCTCGGCCACGGCGTCGCCGGCCGCCCGGTCGGACTGGAAGTTGTCCTTGCCGCCCATCCAGTAGTTCCAGATTCGCGCCGCGTGCGGCACCTCGGGCTCAAGCTTCGCTGCGAGTTCGGCATCCGGGCCGGCCATGCCAGGCTCCTATCGAAGCTTCGTCAGGCGGTGGACCGCCGCTGCGGTACGCCCGGCATCGTACCCGTGCGTCCACTGTCGACGGTGGCCGCCGCCGCACCGCGCCATCTGTCGCGGGGGTGGGTTACGGCGTGTCGACGACCTCGCGGCCGAGGGGCCAGAACGCGGCCGGGACGAGCTTGAAGTTGGCGATGCCGAACGGGATTCCGATGATCGTGACGCAGAGCGCGATGCCGGCGAGGATGTGGGACAGGGCGAGCCACCAGCCCGCCAGCACCACCCACAGGATGTTGGCCAGCCCGGAGGCGACACCCGCGCCAGGCTTGGGCACCAGCGTGCGGCCGAACGGCCACAACGAGTAGACGGCGAGACGCAGCGACGCGACGCCGAAGGGGATGGTGATGACCAGGACGAAGCAGATCAGCGCGGCGATGCCGTAGCCGATCGCCAGCACGATGCCACCGCCGAAGATGAGCCACAGCACGTTCAGTACGAAGCGAATCACCGTTCCAGCATGAGCGACGCTCGCCACCGGCCAGTTCGCTGGGGGAGGGGCGGATTGGATTCCGCGAGCGGGGCAAGGTCCGGAATGCCGTACTGGTTGTCTAGGACCTGCATGGCGGCGCCAGCGGCGATCGCGTCCGCGCCGAGGCTCGACAGGGCCACGTCCGTGCTGAGCCAGTCCCTGCGCCGCGCGTCCGCCTGGACGGCCTGCTCGACCGCGGCGAGGTAGGTGTCCGCGTGCCGCAGGAGATCCGCGCCCGCCAGCACCACGTGGGCGAGGTCGAGTGTCTGGAGCAGGTTGACGACGCCGACCGCCAGGACGCGTGCCGCGCGAGGGATGTCTCCCGCGTCGGCGGCCTGGTTGTGGACGATCTCCAGGCAGCCGTGGCGTCCGCAGACGCAGAGGGGCCCGTCCAGATCGACGACCGTGTGGCCGAACTCTCCCGCGTTGGTGTGTGCGCCGCGGTGGGCGCCGCCGCCCAGCCAGAAGCCGCCGCCGATGCCCGACTCGACCATGATGAGGGCCGCGTCGCCGAACGTCCCGCCATGACGCCATGCCTCGGCCGTGATCCCCGCGGCGACGTCCTTGTCGAGATGCACCGGCAGGCCCAGGTACGCCTCGGCGATCTCGCGCAGCGGTACGTCGTGCCAGTGCCGCAGACCGTGTGCGTCACGCACCAGGCCATGCTCGTGGTCCAGCGGGCCGATCATGCCCAGCCCCACGCCGGTCAGTCGGCCGCGGAGGTCGTTGCCGCTGGTGATGGCGTCGATGCCAGATTTCAAGGTGTGCAGAAGCTGCTCAGGGGTGAAGTCGCTGGGTAGCGGGCTGACCGCCGAGTGGTGCACGGTGCCGGCCAGGTCGACCAGGACCAGCCGCAGAGTGCGCCTGGCGACGTGGGCGCCGATGGCGTACCGGCTGTCGGGGACCAGTTCGTAGACCACCGCGGGCTTGCCGATGGACGCGCGCCGGACACCGGCGGACCGGATCAGGCCGTCGGCGATCAGGCGGGCGATGACCTTGGAGACAGCCTGCGGGGTCAGGCCGGTGGCGTTGACGACGGTGGACCGCTCGAACGTCCGCGCGGTACGTCCCACCGCCATGACGAGCGCCTGGTTGTAGCCGCGCAGGAACGTCACGTCGGCTGTGGTGCGAGTCATCTCACCACCCTATTACGCAACGCTGTTGCTAAATTCTCTCCGTGCATGGATTGAGCAGAGGTCGACGCCTGGCCGCGGTCGTCGCCCTGGCCCTGGGTGGCGTCGCCGTCGGCCTGACCGAGTTCGTGGCGATGGGCCTGCTGCCCGAGATCGCGCGCGGCCTGCTGCCCGAGCAGTACGTCCAATCGTCGTCGGGCGCGGTGGCCCGGGCCGGCTGGATGATCACCGCCTACGCGCTCGGCGTGGTCGTCGGCGCGCCCCTGATCGCCGCCCTGAGCGCGCGCGTACCCCGCAAGAAGCTCGTGCTCGGGCTGCTCGTCCTCTTCGCGGTCGGCACGGTCGCGTCCGCGGTAGCCCCGACGTTCGGCCTGGTGCTGGTGGCGCGGTTCGTCGCGGCGCTGCCGCACGGTGCGTACTTCGGTGCGGCCGGCCTGCTCGCGGCGGCCCTGATGGGTCCGGGCAAGGAGGCGCGGGGCTTCGCCACCGTGCTCAGCGGCCTGACCATCGCCAACGTGGTGGGCGTACCGCTGATCACCCGGCTCGGGCAGGGCGCCGGGTGGCGCGTCGCCTACCTGGTCATCGCCGGGGTCTTCCTGCTCACCCTGCTGGCGGTGCTGGCGGTCGTCCCGGAGGTCGCCGCGGCGGCGGGCGGCTCGCCAGGCGCCGAACTGCGGGCGCTGCGCACCTCGCAGGTCTGGCTGGTCGCGGCGACGGGGGCGGTCGGCTTCGCTGGATTCTTCGCGGTCGACTCCTACATCGCGCCGGTCACCACCGACGTCGCCGGGCTTTCGGCGACGACGGTGCCGTGGGCGCTGGTGGCGGTGGGGCTCGGCATGACTGTCGGCAACGCCCTGGGAGGTTGGCTCGCGGACCGTGACCTGCGCCGGAGCATGATCATCGGCTTCGTCGCGATGATCGCGAGCATCGCCGTGTTCAGCCTCGTCGCGTCGACCCGCACCGGCCTGTTCGTGGGTGCGTTCCTGGTCGGCGCGACCAGCCTCTATCTGGGCCCGGTCCTGCAGGCGCGCCTGATCACCGTCGCCCCGGGAGCCCAGCTGATGGGTGCCGCGGTCAACCAGTCGGCCATGAACATCGCGAACAGCCTGGGCGCTGCGCTGGGCAGCGTCGCCATCGCCGCCGGTCTCGGTTATCTCGCACCCGCCCGGGTGGGCCTGGCCCTGGCGGTCCTCGGTCTGGTCCTGGCCGGGGTCAGCCTCGCAGCCGACCGACGCGCGCGCGAACCAGAACCGGTCGCCGTCGCGCACTGACCCACCGGGCGGGGACGTGGGCACGCGTCCGGGTCAACGCGGCGGGAAACTGATCTCATGTCCTCGACGATGCTGGTGGTCGGCCCGAAGCTTGCCGTGGCGCTGGTGGTCCTGACCCTCGTGGCGGCGGTCGTCGTGACCGTGGGGAAGCTGGGTCACGGTCGAGAGGTCATGGTCGCCGCCGTCCGTGCCGCGATCCAGCTGGGCGCCGTGTCGCTGCTGATCACGGCCATCGTGTCGTCGCTCTGGGCCACGGCCGCGTTCGTCGTCCTGATGTGCGTGGTGGCGGCGGGCACGTCCGGCCGACGCATCACCGGCGGCGGCCAGGGATGGTGGGCCGGCGCGCCGATCGCCGCGGGCAGCATGCTGGTGGTGCTGGGATTGCTGCTGGCGGGTCTGGTGCCGCCGCGTGGCATCGCGATCATTCCGGCGGCGGGAATCCTGATCGGCGGGGCGATGACCGCCACCTCGCTGGCCGGTCGCCGCGCCTTGGACGAGCTGACCAGCCGTCGCGGTGAGGTGGAGGCCGGCCTGGCCCTGGGCCTGCTGCCACGGGACGCCGTGCTGCTGGTGTGCCGTCCGGCGGCCGGACAGGCGCTGGTCCCGGCACTCGATCAGACCCGGACGGTGGGCCTGGTGACGCTGCCGGGTGCGTTCGTCGGGGTGCTGCTCGGTGGGGCGAGCCCCCTCGCCGCCGGTGTGACGCAGCTGGTCGTGCTCGTCGGGCTCCTCGCCGTCGAGGCCGTCGCCGTCGTCCTCACCGTCGACCTGGTCGCCCGTGGCCTGCTCCAGCGCGCCGGATCGGGGCCGCAGCGGCTCAACGCTCCCGGTAGGTGGCCAGGTCGAAGTCGGCGTAGGCGCCGTCGCGGCCGAGATCCTGCACCCACAGGCCGAGGAACGCTCCGGTGAAACCCCACGCAGCCGGCTCCCCGTCGATGATCAGCGCGGCGTGCTCGTCGGACAGGATGGTCGCGTCCAGGTCCACCGGAAGCTGGCGCCAACCGGCGCCGAGGTCGTAGTCGAAGCGCACGACAGGCCCGTCGAACGTCGCCCTCAGTCCGACGCGAGCGACGTCGCTGGCGTCGACGGTCAGCTCGGGGTACGGGATGCGCCGCCCGTTGTCGGAGCTGAGCAGCTCCAGGACGATCCGCCCATCGTCGGCGCGGCTCAGGTAGAGGTGGTGCCAGTTGAGGGTGTTGTAGTAGGCGGTGATTCCGGCGAGCTGGCGGTGGTCGACCGGGTCGAACTCGACCACGGTCTCCAGCGAGCAGCGCGTCGCCCCGACGCGCCGCGCGACCAGACTGGGGCTCTGCCGGCCCACCGGCGACTGCCCGCCGTGGATCCGCAGGTGCGACGGACGGGAGCGCAGGTCGAGCCAGTCCGCGCTGGCCGGCCGGCGCAACGTCGACCAGCAGCGGCCCAGCTCCGGGGCGTCGAAATGGTCAGTGGCGGGCTCCGCCGGCCACGGGTGCGCCGGCAGGTCGGGTGCGGCGACCTCCTCCGCCGGCACCCCGCCGGGGATCCGAGGCCAGCCCCCCGACGGCCAGTCCACCCGCTGGATCGCGGTCTCCCGGCCGAGCACGCAGCTGCCCAGCGGCGAGTAAGGGCGGCCGGCGAGGTGCGCCAGGTACCAGCCGCCGTCCGGAGTGCGAACCAGACTGCCGTGGCCGGCCTTCTGCAGGCGCAGGTCGGGTCGGCCGACGGAGGTGAGCAGCGGCCCGTCCGGGTCCACCTCGTAGGGCCCGAACAGCTCCCGTGACCGCGCCACGGTGACCTGGTGCTCCCAACTGGTGCCACCCTCCGCGGTGATCAGCCAGTACCAGCCGTCGTGGCGGTAGAGGTGCGGACCCTCGGTCATCCCGACCGGGGTTCCGGTGAACAGGAGACGGGGTCGGCCGACGAGAGCCCGCGCCATCCGGTCGTACTGCTGGATCTCGATGCCGCCGAAGCGGTCCCGGCCGGGTCGCCAGTCCGCGCTCATGCTCAACAGCCAGGTGGTGCCGTCGTCGTCGTGGAACAGCGCGGCATCGAAACCGCGCCCGTGCAGCTGTACCGGATCCGACCAGGGGCCGGCGATGTCAGGCGCGGTGACCAGGTAGTTCTGCGGATCCCAGTAGCCGCTGGCGAAGCTGGCCACGTCGCTGTAGACGAGGTGGAACTCGCCGTCGTGGTAGGTCAGGTCAGGTGCCCACACCCCGTTGGAATCCCCGCAGCCGCGAAGGTCGAGCAGGCGACGGTCGGTGATGATCCCGTTCAGGGTCCGCCAGTGCACGAGGTCGCGCGAATGGTGTACGCGCACCCCCGGGTACCACTCGAACGTCGAGGTGGCCAGGTAGTAGTCGTCGTCGACGCGCAGGATCGACGGGTCAGGGTGGAACCCGGCGAGGACGGGGTTGCGGATCGACCGGGCAGCGGTCGCCGTGGCAGCGGTGTCGGTCGACACGAGGGCTCCTCTGGGCGGCTTTCGGAAACTTCCGGGCCTACTGATCGGTGGCTGTGGAAGCCCTGACTACGCTAGCCGCTCTCTTCGCAATTAAACAGAGACCTTGACCAGTGTGGAAACGACTCGTAGCGTGCCGGCCATCGATTGATAGTACCGGTGAAGCACCGGAAGTTCCGGAGACGGCCTTCGAACCATCGAGCCGACCTGAAGACTCCAGCCAGACGGAGGGCCGACCGTGGGCTCCGACAACCACCGAAACGTCACCATCGCGATGATCGCGCGGTTGGCGGGTGTCTCCGTGCCCACGGTCTCCCGGGTCATCAACGGCCGCTCCGACGTCGCCCCCCGCACGCGAAAACGGGTCGAGGAACTCCTCACCCTGCACGGCTACCGCCGCCGTTCGCCCGTCAAGGAGACCGATGCCGCCCTGATCGACCTGGTCTTCAACGACCTGGACAGCCCATGGGCGGTGGAGATCATCCGTGGGGTGGAGGACGTCGCCCTGGGCAGCGGCGTCGGCACCGTCGTCTCGGCCATCCACTGGCGCATCTCCTCGGCGAAGCAGTGGCTCGCAAACATGCGCGCCCGCTCCACCGACGGGGTCATCTTCGTGACCTCGATGGTGAACCCGCCGCTCCAGGCCGAGTTGAGCCGGCTCCATCTCCCGGTGGTCATCATCGACCCCGCCGGCATCGACCCGCAGGCGGCGCCCACCATCGGCGCCACCAACTGGGCGGGCAGCCTCAGCGCCAACCAGTACCTGCTCGGCCTCGGCCACCGCCGCATCGGCTTCGTCGCCGGTCCACCGCACCTGATGTGCAGCCGGGCCCCGTCTGGACGGCTACCGCGCCGCCCTCGGCGCCGCCGGTATCGCTGTCGACGACGCGTTGATCCGCCCCGGCAACTTCTACCACGAGGCGGGCTACACCGCCGGTACGCAACTGCTGTCCCTGCCCGACCCGCCCACCGCCATCTTCGCCGCCAGCGACCAGATGGCGCTCGGCGTCTACGAGGCGGTCCGCAAACGTGGCCTACGGGTGCCGACGACATCAGCGTGGTCGGCTTCGACGACCTGCCGGAGGTCCAGTGGTGCTCCCCGCCGCTGACCACGGTCCGCCAGCCCCTGGCCAAGATGGGCATGCTGGCCGCGCGTACCGTGCTGCGGCTCGCCGCCGGCGAGACGATCGAAAGCCCGCGCGTCGAACTCGCCACCGACCTCATCGAACGCGACAGCGCCGCAGCACCCCGGCACCGCTGACGGTACGCCGCTCGGGACCGCCGGATCCGCGTCGCTGGGTGGGGCGGCCAGGACCGCGACCCTCGTCAACCCTTGCGAAGAGCGTCGTCGACGCCGGTCTCGCGGCGGCCGAGAAGGGCCGGGTCCCGACCGGAGAGCAGGTCCAGAGCCGCCTTCAGGCAGGCACCGTACTCGCGGGTGGAGCTGACCCGCCACGGTCGGGCGTACCGCTTCACGGTCTCGTCGCCCACGCCGTTGGCGTCGATGCCGAGGCGCCTGCACAGAGCCACGGCGCGGGGTAGGTGGAAGGACTGGGTCACCACGGTCGCGCGCCGCACCCCGAAGATCCGTTCCGCCCGCGCACGAGTCGTACGTGTCGAAGCCGGCGTGGTCCAGCACCACCTGCCGCGCCGGCACGCCCCGGTCGACCAGCCAGCGCAGCATCGCCCCGGGCTCGTTGTAGTCGGCGTTCATGTTGTCGCCGGACACCAGGATCGCTCGAACCTTGCCGGCGTCGAACAGCCGCCGCGCGATCTCCAGCCGGGCGGCGAGGAACGGTGACGGCTCACCGTCCGCCTGCACCTTGGTGCCCAGGACCAGGGCGACCGGCGCGTCCGGCACACCCGCCTCGCTGTAGATGTGGTCATCCGCGTCACCGCGAATCCACACCACGCTGGCCAGGGTGCCGCCGCTCAGCAGCACCACACCGGCGACCAGCACGAGGAGGACACGGCGGACGACCCGTCCGCGCTCCCCGTACCACCGTCGGACCGCACCGATTCGTCCCCGCATGCCGCGGGATTATTCCTGCTCTGCCGGCCCTGTGGTGCCGCGGGCGCGCCCCTCAGAGGATCTTGGCGAGGACGTCGCCGACGGCGGCGCGTACCGGATCGGGGTTCGCCCAGCTCCAGTTGGGGTGGGCCCGGTTGGTGAGCAGGACGAGGACGAGTTTGCGGTTCGGGTCGACCAGGAGGGACGGCCCGGCGAAGCCGGTGTGGCCGAAGGTCTCGGGGGAGGCGAGCCTGCCCATGAACCAGGGTTGGTTGAGGACGACACCGAGGCCGTGGGCGGCGGTGCGGTTGGGGTGTTCCGGGTCGATGGCGGGCTTCCCGGCGTTGTGGTTGGTGAGCATCTGTCGAACGGTGGCGGCGGCGAGGATGCGCTTGCCCTGGTATGTGCCGCCGTTGAGGAGGAGTTCGCCGATGGCGGCCAGGTCGGTGGCGCTGGCGAAGATGCCGGCGTGACCGGCGACGCCGCCCAGGTGGTTGGCGACGTCGTCGTGGACGGTGCCGCGAAGGAGGCCGCGGGACGAGCGGGCGTCGGTGGCGACCAGACGGGTGGCCTTGGCGTCGCTGGACAGCCAGGTGTTGGGGTTGAAGCCCGTGTCCCGAAGGCCGAGAGGCCCGGTGAGATTGGTCTTGAGAGCCTGCTCGAGGCCCTGACCGGTGACCTTTTCCACGATCTTGCCGGCGACCATGAGCCCGACACTGGAGTAGCGGAACGTGTCCCCGGGCACAGCGCCGGAGACCAGTGGGGTGGCGAGCACGGCGTTCCAGCGGGCCGCGTTGTCCGGCAGGCCGGTGACCTTGGCGCCGACGGGGAGGCCGCTGGTGTGGGTGAGCAGCATCTCGACGGTGACCCGGTCCTTGCCGGCGCCGGTGAAGGCGGGCAGGTAGTCGCGGACGGGGGCGGCGAGGTCGACGCGCCCCTTGTCGACCTGCTGCAGGAGCAGGATGGCGGTGTAGACCTTGGTGACCGAGGCGAGGTCGAAGATGGAGTCGGGGCGCATCGGAACGCGCTTGTCAGCCGAGAGGAGTTTCGGGCCGGCCGCGTAGCGGAGCGCCTCCCCGAGAGCGGTGTGCACGGTCGTCTTGCCGTTGACCTGGACGACGGCGACGGCACCGGGGAAGCCGCTGTGCTGAAAGGTCTGCGGCGTGGCGGGCAGGTGTTGCCGGAGCAGCGCGGTCACGTAGCGGGCCTGTTTCGCTGGGATGCTGCCGCCGCCGGGGGCCGCGCCGTGGTTCGCCGTGCCGGGCGCCACCGAGGGCTTCCCGGCCGGGCCGAACCCCGCCCTGTTGCCGGCTGCGTCGGTCACGGCCACCGCATCGCCCGGGTCGGTCCCGCCCGCGCCCAGTCCGCGCTTGTCATCGCAGCCAGCGAGGGCGGAGGTTACGGCGGCCAGGCCGGCCCCGAGCAGCGTACGACGGGCGACAGACATGCCCGTGATGGTGGCAGCCGACCCGCCCGCACGCCACCCCGCCGGCGGATCCGCTCGCACACGGCAGGAGGGTGGGCCGAAAGGCTCGGACCTGCACTTGAGGTCGTCGGATCGGCGTGACATTCTTGGCCGTCGATGATTTGTCGCGCGCGCGGGGCTGACGCCCGTCCATGGGCAGCCGGGATCCCTTGGTGGATTCCCGGGGGACGGTGACACGAGCGATGGCATACCGGGAGCCGTCCGTCCACGAGTCTGCCCGCCACCACGCCGCGTCTCCCGTGCGACCGACCGGTCCGAGGCTGGGCGACTCACTGTCGTTCTCCGCAAAGGAGCCCAGCCAATGCCGTACCCGAAAACCCGCAGGGCCCGGCCCGCCCGATCCCGTCACACGGCTCTCCTGGCGAGCCTGCTGCTCGCCGTGGGCGCGCTCGCCGGCGTCAACCCCCGACCGTCAGCGCGGCAGCTGACCCGGTTGCCGTAACCGTGAACGCGCGGGCGGGGTTGGCGACCGTGCCCGATACCGCACTGGGCGTCAATCACGCCATCTGGGACCAGCACCTGGGCAGCGCCGAGACGTCGGACCTGCTGCGCGACGCCGGCGTGCGGATGTTGCGGTACCCCGGCGGTTCGTACGCCGACATCTACCACTGGAAGGACCACACGGCACCCGGCGGGTACGTCGCACCGGGGACCGACTTCGACACCTTCATGGCCGCGGTCCAGCGGGTCGGCGCCGAACCGATGATCATCGCCAATTACGGCACGGGTACCGCGGCCGAGGCCGCCGACTGGGTGCGGTACGCCAACGTGACCAAGGGCTACGGCGCGAAGTACTGGACGGTCGGCAACGAGAACTACGGCAACGGCCACTACGGATCGGCCTGGGAGGCCGACGACCACCCGGACAAGAGCGCGACCCAGTACGCGAGGCTGGTCATCGAGTACGCCGATGCGATGAAGGCGGCCGACCCGAGCATCAAGGTCGGCGCGGTGCTGACGATGCCGGGCAACTGGCCGGACGGGATCACCGCCGGCGCCGACCCGGGCCCCTGGAACCAGACCGTGCTCTCCCTCGCCGGCCCGAAGATCGACTTCGTCGACGTGCACTGGTACCCGGGTGGCACGGCCGCGGAGTCACTGGCCCGGACCAACCACATCCCCGACGCGGCCTACCTGCTCCGGCAGCAGCTCACCCGGTACGCCGGCCCGAACGCCGCGCGCATCGGCATCAGCTTCACCGAGTTGAACGTCGACGCCGGCCGGACCACCCAGCCGGCGGCGCTCTTCCTGGCCGACGCCTACAGTGGGCTGCTGGAAAACGGCGTCTTCACCGTGCAGTGGTGGAACGTGCACAACGGCATCGGCACGGTGTCGGAGGTGGCGGGCCAGACCGACTATGGGGACTTCGGGATACTGTCCAGCGGCGCCTGCACGGAGGACGGCTCGGTGTGCGAGCCGCCGCTGAACACACCGTTCGCGCCCTACCACGGGCTGGCCATGATGAACGTCTTCGCCAAGGCCGGCGACCAGTTCGTCCGCGCCGGCACCGACCAGTCGCTGGTCAGCGCCCACGCGGTCCGCCGGGCCAACGGTGACCTCGCGGTGCTGCTGGTGAACAAGGATCCGGACACCGCGCATCCGGTCACCATCGACTACGCCGGGTTCACCCCGTCCGCCGCCGCGCCGACGGTCTCCACCCTCACCAACGGCGCGGCCGGCATCGCCACCAGCCAGTCCGGCTCGGCGACCAGTCGGACGCTGCCGCCGTACTCGCTGACCATGCTCGTGCTGCGCCCGACCGGCGGCACCGCCGGGCGGCCCGCGGCGCCGGGCCAGCCCACGGCCAGCGGCGTCACCGACCGGTCCGCGACGATCTCCTGGCCGGCGGCCACCCCGGGTGGCAGCCCGATCGCCAAGTACGAGGTGTACCGGCAGAACGGGGCGATCAGCGAGCAGCTCGGCGAGACCAGGGCCACCTCGCTCACGGTCGGCAACCTGGTGTCGGGCAGCAGGTACACCGTCAACGTGCTGACCCGCGACACCGCCGGCCGGGTGTCCTGGTCCTCACCGCCGCTGACCTTCGCCACCGGCAGCCCGGCCGAGAGTGCGTGCACCGTCCGCTTCACCACCAACAGCGACTGGGGCAACGGCTACATCGGTAACGTCGAGATCATCAACAACGGGACGAGCCCGATCAACGGTTGGACGCTCATCTGGCGGTGGCCGACGGGCTGGCAGCAGGTGAGCAGCGGCTGGAACGCCACCTGGGAGCAGGTCGGCGCCGCCGTGCGGGTCACGCCGACCGACGACAACCGACAGATCGCCGCCGGCGGCAGCGTGAGCGCCGGCTTCGTCGGCGCGTACAGCGGGCCGAACGTGCTGCCCACCGCGTTCACCCTGAACGGCATCCTCTGCACGAGCGGCTGACAGGGCCACCGTGGCCGGCCGGCCCGTTCGCCGGGCCGCCCGGACCACGGCACGGCCAGCCGGGGGTGTTCACGCATGTGCATGACGTCGCGGCGACGCATGGCCAGCTGGGCTGGCTGGCCTGGGCCGACGCGGTCGTGCTGGAGTTGACGTCGATCGCCGCCGGTTTGGAGTTGCGCCGCCACCGGCGCTTAGGCACCAGCGTCGCCTTCCCCGCCACGGTGCTGACGTTGGTGGTGTTGCTGTCCCTGGCCGCGCAGGTGGTGGAGGCCGAGGCGTCGGTGATCGGCTGGATCGCCGCCGCGCTGCCGGCGTTCCGATTCCTGGCGATGATAGAGATCGCCCTCGGCCGGGACCCGACCCCTCACCGGACCGCTCGGCCCGACCGGACCGCTCGGCCCGACCGGACCGCTCGGCCCGACCGGACCGCTCGGCCCGACCGGACCGCTCGGCCCGACCGGACCGCTCGGCCCGACCGG
>NZ_JBSFYP010000091.1:0-22473 GCF_053599835.1 Micromonospora sp. NPDC005163 | reverse complement strand
GGTGGGGACCAGGTGCGCCGACGACCCGAGATCGCCGGCACCAGACACGGTGCCCGACGAGACCGCCGACAGGAAGAGTCTGCGCAGTGAGCGGATGCTGGGGGACGCTGTCTCCTGTCATCAAGGGTCACGTGCGGTTCCGTCGCCGCCTCTTCGGGGTGCTGGTCAGGAAATGCCAGGACGAGCGCAGCGCCGGCAACCAGGAACGATCCGAGCGCCAGGACGGCTCCGGCCGCGAGGCGACCGATGCAGCGGAGGTCGATCGCGGCGGCAGTCGCATGACACCCAGGCCAATGAGGACGAGCACAATCATTCCGGCTGCCTGCCGCGCGAAGGCGGCCAGTATCGAGCTGGTCCGGCCCGACAGCAGGCGGGCGGCGGCCAGCGCGGTGGCGGTTTCGACGGTTTACGGGGGCGGGCCGATGCGCAGGCCGTACGAGGTGCAGCGAACGGACCAGGCGGACGGCGTCGAAACGTGCGCGGGGCGGCCTGGCGGTATACGGTCAGATTTCGTCCAGGCTGTTACGCAGCTGTGTGGCGAGCGCGGTGGTGTCTTCCTGCGGTTCGGCGTCGAGGTCGGCGAGGGCTTTGGTCAGGGCGCGCAGCAGGGTTCGGATGCCGTCGGCGTCGCCGAGGGCGTGTCGGGCGTGCATCGCCTTGATGTAGAGGGCTTCGTTGTAGCGATCGAGTCCGATGGCCTTGTCGAGCAGGTCGGATGCGGCCTCCGGATTGGTGTCGAGAAGGTCGTCGGCCAGCAGGAGGTGGGCTTCGGTGCCCCACCGGCGGACCGTCTCGCGGTGGGGCTGGAGCCACTCGTAGTCCTGGCCGTCCGCGAGGGGTGCGGTGTAGAGGTCGCAGGCGGCGGTGAGGAGTTCGCGGCGGCGCGGCTCGGTGGCGATGGTGGCGCTGCGCATCAGGTCTCGGAGGGTCCACACGTCGACGTCCACGGTGGCGGGGTCGAGCAGGTATCGTCCGGCGGACTTGATGACGTAGCCGTTCTTTGTCTCGGCGGTGCCGGCGCGGCCGAGGACGTGCCGCAGGTTCGAGGCGTTGGTGTGTACGCGCTGGTCGGCTTGGCTGATACGGGCGTCGGGCTCGAGGTACTCGCCGATGTCGCGGGTGCCGGCTCCGTCTGGGTGGACGGCGAGGTAGACCGCCAGTTCCAGGGCTTTGGCTCGGAGCGGCCGGCCTTCGGCGGTGATGCCTTCGATGCGGGGTGTGCCGAGCACGCGCAGCCGCGCCCTTCCCGACAGGGTGTCGGCGGTGGGCTTGACGGCGGTCGGGGTAGGCGGGTCCGTGGCGGTGGGCGTGCGGCTGACGTGCAGGGGCACGATCGTGACCGGTACGGCCGGTGAGGTGATGGCGGGCGGTTCGCCGGTCTGCGCCTCGCGGAGCGTGGCCAGGATCTGGACGGCGACGGCCGGCGCGAGCACCGGAAGTCGCGGCGGCAGCGGTTCGGCGGACTGCCCGGATATGAGCGTGGTGTCTCCGTCCGGGGAGACCTCGACGGTGGGACCGTGGGCCCATTCGCCGAGCAGCAGCGCGGACACGTGCAGACCCTCACCTAATGCGAGGGCAACCTTGGCGCGCATGCGGGCACTGGCGGGTGGGGTCTCGGTGATGAGCATGACTGGCGGTAGCGCTTCCTCGTCGGGCGCTGTTCGCCGCAGCTCGTCCAAGTCGGTCAGGGCGTGCTCATCGAGGATGCGGCTGCGGTGCAGCAGCCGGGACTCGATGACGGTGAGCGAGTCGTTGATGTTGTGGGTCACGTGTAGGCGCGGCCATGCGCTGAGGGTCGCCGCGTCGGGGCCGAGCAGCGTGGTCATGGTGGCGGCGTCGATGACGACCTCGCCGCGGGCGTCGGGGTGGTGCGGGCCGCCGGAGGCGAGCACGGCGACGAGGGCGGCGCGGGCGGCAGCGTGTGCGCCGTCGCCGACGATTCCGGTTCCGCCGGTCGGCAGTGATGTGAGGTCGGGCGTTGGGCCGTCGTCGCTGTTCGCATTCGTAGGCTCGGGGTTGCGGGCGGCGACGGCGCGGCGGACCTGGACCACGGTTGGGGGCAGTTCGGTGGGCGGGTCATCGTCAGGCTCGCCGGTGTATCGACGGCGGCGTTGAAGCCAAACCATCGCGGCGGCGGCGCTGATGGCGGCGGCGAGCGACCAGGGCAGCCATCCTGAGTCCGACAGATGCACAGCCTGGTCGTTTGTGGCCGGTGTAGGACTGTTGGTGACGGGCGGCGGCGTGGCGGGGTTGGCGACCCCGGACGGCGCTGGCGGTGGAACGGACTTGCTTGGGGCTGCGGACCGCGTGGTGGTGGGAGTGGCGGCCGGTGGCTGGGGCGCGGGTGGCGGCACGGCGGGATCGGACGGGTCCGGGGCGGCGCTCGGCGATGCGGGTGGTGTCGCGGGCCGGCCCGACCGGGGCGTGGGGGGCGTGGCTGGTGTGGCGGCTTGTGGTGGGCGGGCGTCGGCAGGTAGGCGGAGCTCCCAGCCGGGGTAGATGAGGTCGCAGTCACGCAGGACACCGCCGACAGGAAAGTGGCGGTGCTTGTTGAGGCGGCAGACCTCCGGCCACCGACCCGCGTCGCCGAGCCACTCCTTTGCGACCTTGGACAAGGTGTCGTGTCGCTCGACCATGTAGAGGTAGCGCTGGTCGGCGACGTGGATGATGGCGGGCCCACGGGCTGCGGCTTGCCGGGGAACGTCGGCGCGCTCGGTCGCGGCGACGGGTGTAGACGGTCGATCCGGATGCGCCGCCGCGTCGAGGGAGCCGGCGGGGGCGACGGCGAGCGCGGCCGTGCCGGCCAGACCGAACACGAGCCGGTGCAGCGGGGCCGGCAGCCGCAGTATGGGGATACGCCACCGTGTCACCGCGGCGAGGATCTCGGCCAGCAGGAGCAGTGTGAACACGCCCCACAGCAGCCACATCGCCCAGAACGCCGCCCCAATGAGGAAGTCCGGGGTGAACCGTCCGCTGGAGCGTTCGAACCACTCCGGGATTTGCGACCAGGCTGGCAGCCGGTGCAGCGGGTTCCCACCCGCGGCCCACAGCAGCGCCGGAACGGTGACCAGGAAGAGGCCGGCGCCGATGACGCCGCGAACAGCCCCTCCTAGTGAGGGCCTCGCGCGGCGCGGCAGCGATTCGTGTGGAAAGCGGACGGTGGCTCGTGCACCGTACTCGGCTAGCCTGTCGCCTTTGCCCCGGCGCGTCTGCGGCACCTGTCCCCCTGTGGTTGATCCCCGATCTTCCAAATACACCAGGGTGAGTGTTTCGACTATCCCGCCGAGAAGGATTCTCACCATCCGCGCACAACGAGTCACGTTCAGCGGATCACGGTTGACACCCGGTCGCCCTCACGGGCGAGACTGCCCCTCATGCCAAGCGGAGGCACCGTGTTGTCGATCGACCTGAGTTCGTCGGCCATCGCGGCCACTGTCAGCCGCCACGGCCTGAAGATCCCCATCCTCATCGACGGTCGCCTCGCCATGCCGCCGGGCGTCGCCATCGGCCCCGCCGGGGAGATCTACGTCGGTCTCGACACCATGGCCGCGATGTCTTTGCCGGTAGACCATCGGTTCGTCGATAACCCAACGGACCTGCTCGGCCGGCCCACCAACGCCGCCGATGAGGCGCAACCCGACCCGGTGGATCTGCTCGCCGCCGTGCTGCGGCACGTCACCCATCACGCTGCCATCCACGTCAACGGGCCGATCACCGCGCTCACCGTGACCGTTCCGCCGAGCTGGGGACCACGCCGCTGCGGACACATCAGCGAGGCAGCAACCCGTGCGGGATTTCCACCTCCCGCCCTGGTCACCGCACCCGCCGCCCTCGCCGCCTACGCCACGACGCTCGGCCTCACCGTGCCGGAAAGCTCCTGCCTGCTCGTATGTCAGGCAGACCGCGAACCGGCGACCCTCACCGTCCTACAGACCGTCGCCGACGGCTACCGCGAACTCGCGACACAGCAGATCAATCTCGTCCAAAGCCTCGACCACCTCATCGCCCAACGCGTCGTCCAGACGGCAACCGCCGACAGCGACCCGCTCCGAGCGGTGACGACTGCGCCCGGTAACGACGACGCAGACGCCGGACGTGCCCTCCTGGAATCTGTCCGGACCGCCAGGGGTCTGCTCGCGACCCAAGACCAAGCGCCGATCCTGCTGCCCGCACCCCGCCAACCCGCCGTCATCACTCGCGATGACGTCACGGTCGCCGCACAGCCCCTCCTCGACCAGATACCCGACGCAGTCGACGGACTCCTCGACGCGGCCGACGTCGACAAAACGCACCTCGCGGACGTCGTTCTCAGGCCAGCCCTCGGTGTGCCCGCGATGGCCGACCGACTCACTGCAGCCGCCGGCATCACCCCCACCCTCATCGACCACACCCACGCCCTCGCTGATGGGGCCCTCTCGCTCACCACCACCCACCAACCCGGCTCGGCAGTCGCCGCACGGCTACCCCGCGTCCGCCTACGTGTCGGCGACCTCACCGGCGCCCTGCTCCTCGGTGCCTGTTCCCTGGCCCTGCTCCTGCAAGCCGTACTCACCGCCTACGTCTCCACCTACAGCACCTGGGTCGTCGGCGTTCGCACCTCGCTACCGCAAATCGGCGCCGCCGGCGCACTCGTCATGCTCACCGCATTCGCCGTGGCGCACCTGCCACCCACCACCTGGCTCGCCAGAACACCCGCCGCAACACCCGAGCCCACAACAGGCAGTCTCATCCGACGGGGATACCTGACGGCCGCCGTCGGCGGCGCCATCACCGCCGCGCTCTACGGCCTCGCCACCGGCACCGCCGTCAGATTCGACTACACCCCCTACCTGAAATGGACCCTCGGCGCCGCCGTACCGCTGGCTGCCTGCGCCGCCCTCATCGCGGCCACCGCACCCCGAATTTCCGCCGACGACCTGCCCGCCTGGCTCGCCATGACCCGCCCCGCAATCACCCACGCGATCACCGCCACCGCGGGCATCTACCTCATGCGCGCCGCACTCACCCTCACGACACCCATCTCCACGAACAACATCGCCGGCATCGCCGGCAGCATCGGCGCAGCCCTCGTCGGCATAGCCACCGCCCTAACGATGAGCCGCAGCCGCACGATCCGCGCCATCACCGCACCCGGCCTCGCCATCGGCTACGCCCTCGTATTCACCATCGACACCACCAGTGCCCTCATCGTCGGCTACCTCGCCGCCCTCACCTGGTGGGGCATCCGACTCACCGCACACACCCTGCGGCTCGCCTTCGCCCAGCCCAAAACAGCGCTGCACCGTCCCACCAACACGCCAAGCGCCTGAACGACAGAGCTTGTTTCTTGCTGACGTAGCGGCCTAGCTGCGTCTAGGCCCCGGCCTCTTTAGCCGCCGGGAACGATCATCCGCGCACGGTCGGGCAGCGAGGTCGGCACCCGACGCCGGCCGGTGGCCGGGTCGGCGGCGACCAGCTCACGGCCGTCCCCGATCCAGCGTCGCGGGAGGACCTCGACGCCGACGGGACCGAGGGATTTTCACCCTCGCCGCCCCGGGGCACCACGAGGTCGGTCCGGCCGGCCGGTCGGCCGGACCGCAGATCGACCCCGACCAACGTCATCGGGGGCACCGTCAGCGCCCCCTCCGGCTTGCCGGTCGGGACCCTCCTCCCGCCGGCCGACAAGAGTCCACACCGCCGGCGACTCGCTGCCGCCGCGCACGAGCGGGGCGAGCGCGTTGCGGACGTCGCCGGGGCCCACCTGTTGGGTGGTGGCCAGCGACACCGAGCGGGCGGTGCGGCCGTCGACGCCTGAATTGCGATGGTGAGCTGGCGGCGCGGCCGGGCTTTCGGGCCGACGTTGAACTCCGCGGTGGCCAGTTCACGCCCGTGCAGGAATGCCAGCATCCGGCGGCCTGGCGTCCCGCGTAACGCGAGTGGGCGCAGCTCTCCGCCGGGCAGGGTGAACGCTGCGTACGCCTCGCCGGCGCCGCAGGGTTGCCCGAGCAGCAACGCCCGTCCGTCGGTCGACCACTGCCGCAACTCGTACCCGGGCGGGACGGCCCTCTCGGTGACCCCGGTGAGGTCGCGGATCCACCACTGCCCGTCTCGGCGCTGGGCGAACCACCGCCCGTCCGGGGAGAGCGCCTGACTGATCTCGCCCATGGTGGCCGCCAGGCCGACGCCGAATTGTTCACCGGAGGCGGTCACCAGGTACATCGACCGTCGAGGCGGCACGGCAGCGCGCCGATCAGGGCTTTTCGGGGCCGGGATCTGGGCAGCCGGGTCTTCTTGGACCAGCCGCGAATGGTGGTCTCGCGTCAGTTTGGGCCTCGTCTTGAACCTGGCGGCACGGACGCCACGATCGTGTCGTGGCGTCCGTACTCGCAGCGGTCAGCGTGGGGAGTAGTGGCAGGCGGAAGGCTGCTTCAGTTTCCCGTTCCGGAGCTCGACGGGGACGGGCAGCGGGTTGGAGGGCAGGTCAGCGCCGGCGCGCACGAACTCCTCGTTGAAGACGAGGTGTCGCATGGACTCACGTCGGTGCGTGTAGGCGAGGTGGATCATGCCGTCGCCGGTCTGCATCAGATAGGGGTATGAGAACTCGGCACCGGGCTCGGACTCGACGTCGACGTGGCTCGTCCAGGTCTTGCCCTGGTCGGTGGAGAGGGAGAGCCGCAGGACGTTCCTACCCGAGGTGATCGGGTTGTGCGCCAGCACGAGGTTGCCGTCGGCGAGCTTGATCAGGGCCACCCGGGCGTTGTTGTTCGGCAGTCCCGTCGACTCGGCCGCGGTCCAGGTGCGGCCGTAGTCGAACGACTCGGTCTTGTAGATGGCCTGGTCGCGGGTGCGGAGGTAGGCCAGCAGGTGCCCAGGTTCGAGTTCGACGGTGGCCGGCTGGATCGCCCCCTTCGGCGAGGTGGGCCATTCCGCGTCGTTGTCGGACGGGTGCGGCACCCAGGTGGAGTAGTTGTCGCTGGGGATGTACCAGCCGGACGCCCATCGCGTTTCGCTGTAGATGGGGACGAGGACTTCTCCGTTGGACATGCGGAACGGTTGGGTGCCGAAGAGCCAGCCCCACTCCTCGCGGATCTGTTCCGGCGCGCTCCATGTGCGGCCGTTGTCAGTTGAGCGGATGAGGCGGAGGTCGGCTTCTGTCCAGCCACCCCCACGAATCGTGGAGAAGAACAGGTAGGTGGTGTCGTCATCGGCCCACAGCACGGCGTTTCCGTCTGGCTGGCCGGGCTCGTCGAAGATCACCCTCGGTTCGGTCCAGGTTTTGGATCCGACCGGGAGTCGGCTCAGGTAGGTGGCCACGTCGTCGGCGCCCTCACGGGTGCCGGCGTAGAACGAGTAGAGGAGGTCACCGTTGGGTGCCTTCTCGATGGACGCGACGTGGACGCCGGGGTAGTCCGGGTCTTGCGGGTGGATGTCCTGGCGGCAGGCGTAGGCACGAAAAGCGTCGCTGTGTCCGGGCGGTTCCGCGGCGCGGGCGACTCCGGCTACCGGTAGCGCCAGCACGGCGGCGAGGCCGGGAACCAGCACTCGGCGCAGCGTGGTCAGGTGTACGAACACGATCTCTCCTCTGGTCCAATTTGGTGGTACGGGCGGTGGGCAGTCCATGACCATCCAGGTGGCGCCCGTGCCCGTGTTCGTGCCCGTCCCCTGCGCCAACTCGGGTGCAAAGCCCTCCCCCAAATCCGCGTGATCAGTTCCGCGTCGGGCCACCCTGCGGTCGAGACCGGCTACCGGTTGCAAAACGGTCTCGCAGCTCGGACATCGGCGGCAGGTCACCGACGGTGCGGGCAGAGCCCGCGGCCTGGCTCACTGCCCGCCAATCCGTGCGGGCGTTCGCTCCACAACGGAGACGAATATCCGCTCCGTTAACTGTCTACTGTTAACAGTAGGTTGCCAGCGGCTCGCCTCGATGTCAACGGCCTCGATTCCGCACGGCGCGCACCCGGTCGCCGCATCTCCCCCGCACCGCGGCGCATCCACCCCTGCGGCTCGTTCAGTGGTGGTCAGGATCCTGGCCAGGGCCCGGCGGCGGCGTCGGTCGTGGCGACGCCGCCGCCGGACGGTTCAGCTCGTCCGAGGCGGACTTCTCCGCAGATGTGGACCATCACCCTGAGGGCCTCGAACGTGGCGGCCTTGGCAAGCAGGGACCGGTCCGCGTCGTCCGGACCGTCGACGTAGGCGCCGTTGAGGTGATTTGCGTCCGTCGCCAGTTCGAGCGCCGTGCCGCGGCCGAGGTCGACGTGCAGCGCGCCGGCCATGATGAAGACCCGCGACCGCACGATCTCGCCGGGCTTCGACACCCCGCTGAGCGTTTCGCCGCCGAGGGGGAAGTACATCGGCGGCTGGCCGTCGGACTCCGCACGCCACGGGACGTCGTGCAGGGTCGTGGCCGGATCGAGTCCCATCGCTGTCCGGATGTGGTTGGTGACAAGCGAGTCGACGGCCGTCCCCTCGTCGACCTCGTTGAAGTGCGGCAGCGGCGCGCCAGCGTACGGCTCCCGCTTGCCGTCGCGGCCGAGCAGCGGTGGACGCTCGGCGTTGTTGAGCAGGCCCTCGGCGAGGTCGCCGGCCGGCACAGTGTCCTTTAGGCCCTGCTGGTACTGGATTCCCACGGCGTCCAGGCCGAAGTCGTCCGAGATCCGCAGTGCCGCGATGTACATGCGGAACTGGCTCAGCAACTGCGCGTCGGTGAGTTCAGTCGCCTCCTCGGTGCCGGTGTGGAAGGTCACCCCGGCGGCGTACAGCCCGTCATGCACGGCCTGCGCCTCGTCGTCGCCGACCCGGGCCATCTCCGCGACCAGCGCGCTGTGCGAGAGCCGCTCCTTGTAGATGCCCAGGGGGTTGAGCAGCTCGTCGTCGATGATGGCGTTGTACATGCCCATGCAGCCCTCGTCGAAGACGCAGATGATCACCTTCTCCCGCCTGAACTGGGCGGCGACGGCTCGGCCCAATTCCACCTCCGGGGCGGCCGGCAGCGCGGGCCGGTCCCGGACGTGGCTCTAGTCGTGGGTGAGCGTTCCCGTCTCCAGCCAGGTCCGCAGACCCCGCAGCGCCCATTCGTCGGTGAAGTCCTCACTTCAGAGGATGGAGTGAGGAACACCCGCCTTGGTCAGGCTGGCCGTGAGGCCGACCAGGCCGACCAGGCCGGGGAACTGGCCGCTCCAGTTCGCCACGACGAAGATCGGGCCGCGATGCGACGCAGCCCGGCCAGGACGTGGTGGCTGTACAGCCACACCGCCTCCGCGAGGAAACCCGGCGCCTCCGGCGGGACCGTCCGGAATACCTCGAATGCCCTGTTGCTGGCTGACGATGAATCCGTGCCCGGCTTCGCCGTCGACCCCGGGTGGGCGCGCCTCGTGCACCAGCCCAGCGAGGCGACAGCCTTCTCCAGGTCGGCTTCGAACTGCTGCTGCATTGGCCAGCAGGTGACGTTCGCGCTGACCCGGAGGTCACCGCTGACGACGGTGTGGACGACGCCGGGTTCGGCGCTGGGTTCGGCGCTGGGTTCGGCGCTGGGTTCGGCGCTGGGTTCGGCGCTGGGTTCGGCGCTGGGCTCCTCGGCCAGGACGGGAAGGCGGTAGTTGTCAGGGGCGACTCGTTGGAAGGGCGGGTGGGGTCAGAGGAGGTCGGCGATGTCGGCCTCGAGCGTGCGGCGTTCCTCCGGGGGGATGCGGTCGAGCGGGGCGCGCAGCCCGCTGGCGGGGATGCCGCGCAGTTCGAGGACCGCTTTCAGGTGGGCGAGGTTGCCCTGCCCGGTGGCGGCGACGGCCCGGCGCGCGCGCTCGCGCGCGACCGCCAGCGCCGCCGCATCGCCGGCGCGCAGGGCGTTTCGTACCTCGAGGAAGGGTGCCGGCAGCGCGGAGCTGACGCCGGAGACCACGCCTGCCGCGCCCAGGTTGACCACCTCGGCGAACTCCGCGTCGGCACCGGAGTAGACCGGGATCGGCCGGCCGTCGAGCGCGGCGAGGTACCGACCGACGACGGCGCCGCCCGCACCGCTGATCTTCACTCCGGCGAGGCCCGTGTCGACCAGCCGGGCGAGCAGGGTGGGCGTCACCGACGTGGTCGTCCGGGCCTCGAAAAGGTACCCGTAGACGGGGATGCCGGCGGCCCGCGCGACCAGGGTCTCGTAATAGGACAGCAGGGCCGACTCGGTGGCGGCGTAGTAGTGCGGTGTCAGCGCCGCGAGGCGGTGGGCGCCGCGGTCCACCGCGGCCCGGGTGAGGCTGGCCGCCTGGTACCGGGACGCCGCACCGACGTGCCAGTAGGTCCGGTCGAGACCGAAGGCGTCACCGGCGGCGGCGCAGACGGCTAGGCGCTCGTCATCGCTGAGAGTGGTGAACTCACCCGTCGTTCCGGCGACGAAGATGCCGTCCAGGGGCGCCTCGGCCAGTTGTGCGTAGGCCGCCTTGGTCGCGCCGAGGTCGAGGGCACCGTCCTGGTCGAAGAGGGTCGGCACGGCGGTGATCAGCTTGGCGTCGGGGTAGGCGCTCATGAGTTGCTCCGGTTCGAAGGGGTGAGAAGGGCGAGCGCGATCCCGCGGCGCTGCCAGGTGTAGGTGACGGCGAGTCCGTCGCGGGTCCGGACGAGGCACGGGTAGGAGAATTCGTTGGCACCGGTGGTGACGACGCCCGAGTCGGCCGGCTGGTAGGCCTCGTCACCGGCGCCGCCCCGCGATTCCTCAAGGGTTGCCCAGGGCTCCCAGGTGGCACCGTCGTCGGTCGACCGCGAGATCAGCAGCGGCGCACGCGACGCCCAGTCGCCACTGGTCGGGTTGTGCGCCAGGTACACCGCGTCGTCGACGGTGCAGATGCTGATGCCGGAGTTGTTGTTGGCGATGCTGCTCAGCACTCCGGCCGACCATGTCTCACCGTCGTCGTCACTGAAGGAGAAGACGAGACGGCCGGCCGTGCTCCGGGCGAGGAGGCGGATCTGCCCCGTGGAGGTCTGCCACAGTGCGGGTTGGATGGTCCCAGCGCCCGAGAACGTGTCGCGGTCGATAACGATGTCATCAGTACGGCGCCACGACCGGCCGTCGTCGTCGCTGATCTCGACGAAGGAGTCCCACCGGGGCCCCGCTGCCCACGTCTCGGTGGATGCGCCGGCGAGCAGCCGGCCGGACGGCAGGCGAACGGGTGGCGTGCGTACCGGTCCGCGTCCGCCCGGCGCGTTGGGCCGGAGCGGGTGCGGCACCGACCACGTCCGGCCGGCGTCCACCGAGGTGGTGTGGAACGTCCGCCACGCCGAGATGGTCTTCCCCACCTTGAAGAAGAGGCGCAGCGCGCCGGATTCCTGTCGATGGA
Source organism: Micromonospora sp. NPDC005163 (assembly GCF_053599835.1). Lineage (NCBI taxonomy): Bacteria > Bacillati > Actinomycetota > Actinomycetes > Micromonosporales > Micromonosporaceae > Micromonospora > Micromonospora sp. NPDC005163. The sequence goes on along the minus strand of NZ_JBSFYP010000091.1, from coordinate 11,176 downwards.
AGACCGGGTTCCAGCACGGCGCCAAGTCGCCGCTGACCACGCGGGGTGGGGCCCAGTCGCCGCCGGCCCCGGTGCTGAGCCAGATCTGCGAGTTCGCCGCTCCTTCGTGGTCGCCCTGGAACCAGGCGACCACGAAGGAGCCGGTCATCTGGCAGAGCGTGCTGCCGTGACACTGGCCGGGCACGTCCCGCACCACGAAGTGCTTCTCCATCAACTGCCGACTCCGGCCGCCTGTCGCGGTTCCGGCGTACCCGGCGGGGACGGGCGGTTACGGGCCTTCATCCCGGAGCGGATACGGGGCACGGCGATGGCCAGGACCGCGGCGACGATGAGGAAGACGGCGATCGGACTGGTGTAGATCGTCTCGAGACCGCCGAGCTCCATGGAGCGACGGAAGTTGCGCTCGGCCAAGGGGCCGAGGATCAGGCCGAGCACGATCGGTCCGGCGGGAATACCGAACCTACGGAACAGCAGGCCGATGACGCCGAAGAGGAGCATGAGGCCGACGTCGAAGACGCTGTTGTTGACCGCGTACGTGCCGACGATGCAGAAGGTCACCACGACGACCCACAGGAAACGGGTGGGTAGCTCGAGCAGCTTGGCTACTCCGCGCATCCGAAGAAGGCTGAGGCCCAGGGTCAGCAGCGTCGCGAAGATCAGGATACCCGAAATCGAGTACACCAGGTCCGGGTGCTGCGAAAAGAGGCTGGGACCGGGCTGGATGCCCCAGATGATCATCGAGCCGAGCATGACGGCCATCACGGAGTCCCCTGGCACGCCGAGGGCGAGCGTGGTCAGGACGGATCCGCCCACGCCGGCGTTCGACGACGAGTCCGCCGCGGTCAGCCCTTCCAGTGAACCCTTGCCGAAGAGTTCGGGTTCCTTGGAGACCCGCCGCGCCTGGTCCCATGCGACGATGCCGCCGATGCCGCCGCCCGCCGCCGGCAGGATGCCGACGACGGTGCCGACGGCCGAGCCCACGGCGACGGGCTTGATCATGGCACGGTTCTCGGCCTTGTTCGGCCACCAGCGGCCGAAGCTGCGCACCGCCTCCTGCTGGGCGTGCCCGCGTTCGACCATCTGGCTGAACACCTCGGTGATGCCGAACAGGCCGATGATGACCGCGATGAAGGGAATGCCCTCCACGAGTTGCGGGATGCCGAAGGTGAAGCGGTCGGAGCCGTCCAGGGGATCGCGGCCGATGGCGCCGAGGGCGAGGCCGAACATGCCCGCGATGAGACCTTTGACGATCTTGCCGCCCGAGACCTCGATCATCATGGTCAGCCCGAAGACCACGAGAGCGAACATCTCCGGCGATCCGAACTCGAGCGCCAGGTTGCTGAGCGGGACGGCCGCGGCCATCAAGACCGCGATGCCCACCAGGCCGCCGATCGCGGAGGCGTACGCCGACGCGGTGAGCGCGAGGCCGGCCTTGCCCTGGCGGGCGAGCGCGTAGCCGTCGAACGTGGTCGCGATGGAGGCGGGCGTACCGGGGGTGTTGATGAGGATCGCCGGGATACGGTCGCCGAACTGCGCGGCGACGAGGATGGTCAGGAGAACCGCCAGTCCGGGCAGCGGCTCCATGGTCAGGGTGAAGGCGCTGGCCAGGGCGACCGCCATGGTGGCGCTGATGCCGGGAAAGGCGCCGACGAGCATGCCGATGGCGGCACCGGCGAGGATGCACAGTGCGATCTGGAGGGTGAAGAGGGCGCCGAAACCTTCGAGGAGAGCGTTCATACCGGGACTCTCAGGAGGAGCGCGAACAGGACGTAGGGCACCACCGTGATACCGGCGGGAAATAGAATCAGTTCCTTGATGCCGCGGCCGCCCGCGATCCGCGTCAGCGCGGCCACGAAGACCATCCCGGACACCAGGAAGTGGATGTAGTACCAGAGCGCGCCGAAGGCGAGGGTGGCCAGGACGAAGCCGGCAACCCGCAGCACGCCGACTCGCGTGGCCGGCTCGGCGTCGTCACGCTTCGGCGTGGAGATGAACGCGGTGACGATCTGCAGGGCCGACATGCCGATGATCCCGATGCCCAACGTCTCGGGCCAGATGCGGGGACTAACCGCGAGCGCGCGGTCGGGCAGCTCGATCGAGCGGGCGAGGACCAGGATCACGACGCCCAGCGTCAGGAAGGCCGCTCCCAGTGCTGCCTCGCGCCACGGCGAGGCAGCACTGTGGTCACCCTCGGGGGTCGGGTGAGACGCGCTCATTTCTGGTAGATCTCGCCGAAGCGCTGAAATTCCGATTGGGCGAACGCGGTGGCTTCGTCGGGCGAGGTGGCCATGGCGGTGTTGCCCGCCTTGGTCATGACGTCGGTGAAGGTCACCGAGGACGCCGCCTTGTGCACGGCGTCGGCGAGCCGCTGCTTGACCTCGGACGGCAGGTTCGCGGGGGCGCCCATGAGGCCCCAACCACCCATGACCAGGTCGACGCCGAGTTCCTTCGCGGTCGGGACGTCGGGCAGGGAGGAAACACGCTCGGGGGCCATCACGGCGAGGACCCGCAGCCGGCCGTCCTTGGCTGCCGCGCCGGACTCGCTCACACCCGCCATGACGGCCTTGACCTCGCCGGACACGCCGGCCGCCACGGCCGGTGCGCCGCCGTCGTACGGAACGGGCTTGAAAGTCACCCCGGCCGCCTCCCCGAGGGCGAGGGTCGCTGCCTCCCAGATCGCGCCGGCTCCGGAGTTCGAGACGGTGATCGTCTCGGGGGCGGCCTTGGCCGCGCCCAGGAACTCCGCGAACGTTTTGTAGGGGCTCTCCGCCGGGACCGAAAGGGTCGCGGGCGCGTTCATGACCTGGCCGAGGATGGTGTACTGGTCGGGCTTGATGTCGGCGCCCTGGTGCCCGAGCATCGCCACCTCGACCGGGATGAAACCGATGCTGTAGCCGTCCGCCGGCCGGTCCTTGAGGTAGGTGAGGCCGACACGGCCACCGCCGCCCGCGCGGTTCTCCACCACGATCGACTTCCCGAGGTCGGACTCCAACTCCTTGGCGAGCGTCCGGGCGGTCAGGTCCGACCCGCCTCCCGCACCGGCGTGGACCACCAGGGTGAGGTCCTTCTCGGGGTAGTTGGCGGACGACGCCTCTCCCCCGCCGCCACGGTTGGCGCACGAGGTCACTGCGAGACTTGCGGCGACGGCCAGGGCGGCTATCGCGATCCTTCTTGATCTCATCAGTCGGTCTCTTTCTGCAGGGGTGGTGGGGGTACCGCGGACTGCAGCCGCGAACAGGTCGTCTGCAGGTGACGGTGCAGCTCGACCTTGACTTCGGCGACCTTGCCCGCGGCGATCAGCCCGGCGAGGTCGCGGTGTTCCCGCGCCGACGGTGCGAGGTCGTCCATGCGCTTACCGGAGGCGTACAGCAGGCCCTCGATCGTGGGACGGAACTGGTTCCACAGGACGCCGAGTCGGGTCAGACCGGCGGCGTGGAAGAAGGCGCTGTGGAAGCGGATGTCCGCCGCCGTGAAGTCGGTCGAACTGCGGTTGGCGACTGCCGCATCCATGTCGGCGAGTGCCGCTTCCAGATCGCGGGCGAGGTCATCTCGCCTGGCGGCGATGGCACGCTCAACCGCAAGCAGCTCGAAGGACTCTCGGAGCGCCATCAGCTCGTCGATGTCAGCCGCGGTGAGCGAGCGGGTGGCGACGTTCCGGCCGGTGCCGGCGACCAGTCCCTCCGCGCGCAGGATCTTGATGGCGTCCCTGACCGGGCCCCGGCTGACCCGGAACGACTCAGCCAACTCCTCCTCGACGAGACGCGTGCCTGCGGCTAGCTCGCCCATGATGATGCGGCGGCGCAGCTCGCTGGCAAGCCTCTCCCCGAGCGACTCCACACTGATGGGACTGACGTTCAGCACTTGACCTCCCGAAAACTGTTAACAGTTAACACTTGGTTTGAATGACGGTCAACGGTTGACAAGGACAGAGTCTCCCTGGAGTTCCGCCGGCGCTCGGCGAGGCGGCGGGAATCCAGACGCATCTCCCCCACCAGCCCGCCGGAAGCTCCCGCCAAGCCGCCAATCCTTGGGGCTTGCGGGAGGATCTGGCCTGCATGGAGTCCCGACCGAGAAGGAGAATCCCTCGATCAGCGGTGTCCTACGCCCGCATGGTGAAGAGGCCGATGGTGCTCGACCGGTTCGTCAAGGACGACCGGTGGACGAACGTGTTGCAGGTCGAGGCGTACGCGCACGTCCGGGCGCAGCGATGGGAACCACTCGCCGATCCCGCCGGCTCACTCCGATGGGAGGTGAGAGAGGGTGGTCAGGCGGCGGGCCCACCCCTTACCGGCCGGGAGCGGGGAAGGCGGTCTCCGCATTCTCAACACCGCGCGCCCGCAGGTCGTGCTGGAGATCGCCTGGCACCGGACCACCCCCCTCGTCGTGTTCCACGAGCGAATAGCCGGCATCGCCCAGCGCTGCTCCATCCGCGTGCGCGCGACGAGCACCTCGCCGGTACCGGCCGGCACCTCGCCACGTGACCTCGGCCGTGGTAGGAACGTTTCGTTGGCCACCCCGCTACGGAGACCACCATGGCCCGCTGCCGGACCGGCCGGCGTGCCTGACGCACGGCGACCTGTGGGCACAGAACATCCTGGCCACTCCGGACGGGCAGCCCGCGCTGATCGACCCGGCCGTGTCGTAGATGTGGGCCGAGGTCGACCTCGCTCATGTGTGGTCCACCTCGCCCCCGCCGGAGGCGCGACGGATGTTCGAGGTCTAAGCGGACCTGACCTCGCTCGACGACGACTGGCGGGCCCGCATGCCGATTGTCCAGCTGCGGCAACACCTCGCCGTGCTGGCCCAGTTCGACAACGGATCCGCAGGGCCTGGGCGGCGTGCGGGAACTCGATCCCGGTGGAGATCGTCAGGATCTTGCAGGTGCGGATCTCGCGGCGGCCGTGGCCGCGGCCGGTGTCGCGGGTGGCGTCAGGGACTGCCCGCCAGGGCAGGCCGGCGAGTTGGGCGTGCAGGCTGGGTTGGTTGCCTTTTTGACGGTCAGGATCCAGTGGGCGCCGTTCGGCCGGGTAGGCGACGTGGTCGCGTTGGCAGTGCAGCGCGTCGACGGTGATCACGGTGTCGCAGAGGTCGCTAGTTGGTCGAGCAGCGGTGCGAAGCGGGTGATTTCGTTGGTCTTGCCGTCCACGTCGGTGCTGGCCAGGACCACTCCGGTGGCCTGGTCGCAGGCGGCGAGGACGTGCCGGGCCGCAAGGTTGGTGGTGCGGGAGCCGCGTAGCGTCTTACCGTCCACGGCGATCGCCCGCCGCTGGGCCGCTGTCGCCACGGTCCTGATGGAGAGCCAGCTGCTGATGGCGGCGGTGAGCAGATCCGGGTCCAGAGCCTGCAACAACCGGCGGATCATCGCCTCGGACGGGCGCCGGTCCGGGGTGATGCCCAATGCGAGAGCGGTCGCGGCCGGCACGTCAGCGATCCATTCGGCGATCGCGGCGTACGAGCGGTAGCCGGCCACCACGGCACACACGGCAGCAGTGACGACGACCGTCAGGCGGTGCCGTACCCCGCGGCGGGCGCGGGGATCCGGCAGACCCGCCAACGCCGCAGGCAGCCCGGCGGCGGCTTCGGGCACGGTGACAGCCGGTGCGTCGGACAAGGACGAGATCAGCGATGATGGCAGCGCGGGCATGACTCACTTCGGACGATCAATAAGGCGTAGGAACCTCGATGATCATCTGAAGCGGTCATGCCCGCTCTGCTACCACCAGCACGGGCGCGTCTACACCAACCACATCAGGCCGGGCACCCTCACGACTTTGCCGAGGCCCTGCACCGCGCATGCCCTCTCGTGCGCGGTGCAGAACGTCCGGTTCACACGCGTCACACGAGGGAGATCGACCGCACCTGGGTGTTGCCCTTGGTTTCGACGTATACCTTGTAATCGCCGACGGTGTAAGTGCCAGCAGCGTTGTTGTCGATGGTGAACGTGGCCGTCACAGGAGACTCGCTGCCGTCGATGTGGGTCTGCTTCACCGTGACGGTCAACTCGTTCTTGTTGCCCTTCAACTTCTTCACCACCGCCGACGGCTTTGCATCGATGACCGCGTTGGCGACTGTCACGTAGACCGCGTCGGGCGAAGAGAACTCCGCGTTCTTCTGCCCATCACCGAAGGTGAAAAAGCCCCGTTGTTCGATGGCCCCGCGACCGGGGAACGGATCAGGGTTTGAAGCCAAGTACGTCGGATTGACCGTGTACAGGTCCGTCTTGGAATCCGCGAGGATGCCCTGCACCCCGGTGTACGGGGCATCGGTGATCGCAAGGTTGACCGACAGGTAGATGGCGTCGGGGTTGTTGGCCGAGATGCGCGAGGAGAAGTACTTGTCCGCACTCTGCCCCGCAGGAACGGCCAGCGGCACGACCGCGTCGCCGACGAGAATGTTGAACTGGAAGTCGCCGTAGCCGCCGGCGACGAACTTCGCCCAAGCCGCGTCCGACATGTGGTCGGGGCGCTCCACCTTGAACTCCAGACGCATCGGCGCGACGTACGTGTTGTTCAGGTACTCGGTATCGGTCAGGGGCAAGTAGACCCCTCCCGGGGCGTGCCCCAGTGCGAAAGCCGACGCCGTCGGGGCCGAGTTGCCGCGCCCGTTCCACATCGGGATGTTGAACGAGGTGGCGCCGAGCAGGGCCTGGGTGCCCAACTGGCTCGTGCCGACAGCGGCCGACGCGTCCTTGTAGGTTCCGATCGTGACGTCGAGCAGGTCGAGGTCCGCCCGGTCGGCGTTCAGCCCCGGGATGCTTGCCGACATGAACTTGGCACCGGCGGGCCCGGAGTAACGGGCCATCTCCAGCATGCCATCGGCCATGATCTTGGTCATCTGCACTGCCGAGTCGACCTTCATCCGCTCGTTGGCCGTGTGCCACCAGCGCTCGTTACCCGGGATGACGGCGCCGAAGGCGGTCATCTTATTGCGGAAGCTGCTGGCCAGGGTGCCACCGGTCGTGCCCTGCGGATAGACCACGTCCCTGAGAGAATATGGATCCGCGAACTCACCCGGGTTGCGGTCGATCGAGGCTTGGTAGCTCCCGAACTGAAGAGCCGTCAGCGGGTTGTCGTGAGTGACGTACAACCCGGCGCCGACGGGCGAGCCGAGGTTGCCGATGGTGAACCCCTTCGCCTGGAAGGCGGCCGTAACCGCCGCCGTTGCCTGGCCGGAGTCAGCCGCGGTGACGTGCATGCTGCGCACATACATCGGCATGCTGAGGCTGCCGGAGGCGTCCGTGTAAAAGCTCGTCGGGGTCTCTGAATTGATGCCTCCCATGAGGGCAAAGGTCAGGTTCGGCGTGCCGTTGCTCGGGTTGCGCAACAGGCTCGCCGGGATGCCCATGTACTTGCCGATATAGGCTTCGCCTTCGACACCGTCGCGGAAGAACAGGTCGGCGATGCCGTCGGCGGCTTTCTTCAATTGCATGTCGGCGGCCGTGGTTCCCAATGCGCCGAGTCCCTTGGAGAGGAGGAACATTCCCCACACGATGGCATTCTTGCCGTACTGCGGGGTCGGCATCTCCATCGCCACATCGGTGTTGATCTCCAGCGTGAGCGAGTCGCCGGTGATCGTGGTCTGCACCTTGGGCGTGGTGCGGGGAGCAGCCGGGAGCCAACCCTTCGTGGTCGCGGCAGCGGTGATCGCCGACACGAATCGGTCGCGCTCGGCGGAGCCGGCCCCCGCCACGTCAAGGGTGAAGGTGGCCCGCGAGGCGATCTGCGTGGTGCTGCCGTAGGCGATGTCCTTGAGCGTCGGGTCGCCTTCGCGCTGGGTGACACCGGCTGTGGCATTCGTCAGCCGGAAGGCCTTGGTGCTGTCTGCGGACAAGCTCATCGACACCGACGGGGTCACCGATCCGGAGTTGCCGACGATGACCGGGAACCGCGAGTCGGAGGTGTAGCCCGCGATCGGGGTCTCCTCCCGGTTGAGGTTCTTGTAGGCCCAGTTGTCGTAGAAGCTCGGGTTCGAGTTGTACGGGATGGACTGGAAGGTGGCGGTGTTCGTCGTCGAGGGCGTGCCGGGACCGCCGTCTTCGTAGATTCCCATGACGATGCGGATGCGTCGGTCGAGGGGCAACCCCGCCTCGAGCAGCGCCTTGGCCGCGAGCAGCGTCGCCAGCGTCGGGCCGCTGTCGTCCTGCAGGCCCGCCCCGTAGACCCAGCCGTCCTGGACATAGGGCGAGTGGTACGCACCAGGAGTGCCGAGGTTGCCATCGGCGTCCCGCCAGCGCGCCAGCTGGGCCGGCGAAACGGAAGCCGTCGGCGAGTCGAGGTGGCTCAACGCCATGACCATCTCCGGGGCGTCCGGGTCACCGATCTCTGCGTAGACGTACTTGTCGGGCTGGCGTTGGACGACCACCGGGAAACCCAGGTCGGTGGCCAGCTTGACCACCCAGGCGAGCTTGGCGACCTTGCGGTCGTACTCGTTCTGGTTGGTTTCGGTGTTGCTGACCGGGAAGGGGTACGCCGTCGCGGCCGTGCCGCCTCGGGAGATGGAGTCGTAGCTCGACCCGTCCAGCATCGCCCCGATCAGACTGAGCGGGTCGTAGGTGCCGTCCCCCGCCCGCGCGCTGTTGACGCGTCCAGCCAACGCCTCGACTTCCGCGTGGATCGCGTCGCGCTCGGCGTCGGTCACCGACAGATCGTAGGTGGCGCTCGGCTGGAAGGGCTCCTCGCCGAAGCTGGTCGCGGACGCGTTAGACGCCACACCCATGGACAGGAGCAGTGACATGCCAAGTGTCAGTGCAAGGGGTTTCTTCCGCATCACCGTGATCTCCCCGAATGGTCAGACCCAAAATACATCGGATGAATTTCGTTGTACGCGAGACCCTTTCAGGCGTTTCCCAGCTTGTCAATGAACCTTTCGGAGTAACGGTTCGTGGCGCTGCGTGAGCAGGTGGTGCGGTGCGGTCGTGTTCGAAGTGGAGGGCGACGAGCACGGCGGACACGAACATCGATACTTTTCAAGGGGTAGCTGAACATGGAGATTGCTCGATGTCTTTTCATCGAAAGTCATCAAAGGGGCCACCCTCATGCCCCCATCGATGTTTTTCGGGGGGCCACCTCATTCATTCAGGAGCCTCACAATAGAGGGCCGCCTCTTTTCTCGATGGCCCCCCATGAATCGGGGCGGTCTCTTGACGGCTGCACCGAGCAGACAGCCACCGCGCGCCTCATTGCGCGGCCCTGTAGTCAACGCTGCGGGCCGACCGTCGCCCGACACACCCGCAGCCACCGATCGGCGTACCGCTTGCCTCCGATATGGAAGTGCGAGCCGGCCGGGAACGTCCCTACCGGGCGCGGGTTCGGTGGGTCGACCCGACGACCAAGCGCCGCCCGTCCAAGTCAACATCGATGGCGACACCGGAAGAGGCGCAAGCGTGGATCGACGCAATGGTCAGCTCGGCGCATGAAGACGCCGACCCGGCGGCCGCGACAACGCGACTGGCCGAGTACGGCGAGAGCGTGAGGACGCTGGCGCTGCGCGACCTGGAGCGGAAGACGTTAGACCCGCACCTCGCTGGTTGGCGTAAGCGGATGGTGCCGGCCCTCGGCCACATTCCGATGCGACGTGACGATATTCGCCGCGTGCACGGCCGCGCGGATCGGCGAGGTTTTCGGCGTCGGCGCCGAGGACATCGACCGGGAAACGTGGATGTGGACCGTCCGCCGGCAAACCACGCCCGGCCCCGGTGGCCTAATCGACAAGGGCACCAAGGGCTGCATCTCCGACGCGTTGGCTGGCCCCCGCGTGTCGGCGGGTTACTTCTTCTTGTTTCAGTAGTCCCAGCCTGGCCGGCTGCTACGCAAAACCAGGATTTAGAAGCTGAACGTCTGCACGACCAGGGTGTGGAGGCTACTGGTGATCGCCGGATGGCCGGTCGCATTGATGACAACGATGCCGTTCACGGTGACGGCTCCCCGGCCGGCGTGCCTTCCACAGTGGTGACGTGGTAGGCGTGGGTGTGCCGGGCGGGCCAGCCGAGGAACCGGTGGAACATGTCCGCGGCGCTGCCCGTCACGCTCGGGTTGAGCCGGTGCAAATCGTCGATCGCCTCGTGCAGGCACGCAGCCAGATAGAGGAACAGGCTCACCGGCGCGTCCTGGTACTCGGCCAACAGCGCGAGCTTCGCCGCGCCGCAGGGCCATGGCTGTCCGCACCGGCGGCACAGCCACAGCGGACGCATCGGCAGGTGCTCCACCCCGGCAAGCGCGCTCGGGTGCGCTGCGAGACGGCGCCGTGGCCCGGTCACCGGCGGCCGCCCTCGCGGGCTTGCTGGTCGAACAGCCGACGCCACACGTGGGTGAGCAGCGGCGGATCAGCGGGCTGCACCGGCCACTGCGAGGACGCCCGCCCGGGCTCGGGGCGCCGGGACTGGTCGGCCATCGCGTTACGCGAGACGTACACCGTCACGCCGATGCCCCTTCCGGGACGATGAGCGGTGAGCTCGCCGGGAAGGGGCGAGCCCACCGCCGCACCTCGGCGGCCGGGGGCAACCGCCAATCACCCACACACGCAGCCCTTATGGCGGTACGCAGGCGGGGCATCAACCACACGCGTGCTTGGGCGGGCTGGGGCGGCACCGGCCGAAGCACCAAGGCGAACTCCAGACCCCCAGCGACTGCGTCGTTCATCCCGAGCTCCCTGGCGTGAGGCTGCGATTGCGTGCCGGCCGCCTACTCGCCGAGAGCGGCGGACCAGCCCAATCAGGTTCGCTCGGTGAGCGCGGCAAGGGGAATGTCCTGTCGGTGCACTCGCGGTGCACCTGCAAGCACGCCAAGTGCCGTTACGATCATCCGGCCGACTGTCCCCCTTTGAGAGGACGTGCGATGGCCGCGGTGACGACCTGGACCGGCCAAGAAGCGAGCGCGCTGCGTCAGGCGTTGCGGATGAGCGTTACCGGCTTCGCCGAGCACCTCGGCGCGGCACGGCGAACGGTGGCCAAGTGGAGCAGCCAAGGCAACAAGGTCCGTCTGCGTGCCGATATGCAGGCAGCTCTCGACACAGTGCTGGCGCGGGCCACCCCGGACGCCCGCGAGCGCTTCGAAGCACTGGTGAAAGCGGGTACCAGCGGTGCACTAGTGTCCTGCGCCGGAAATTCGCCTACAAAATCGGGCGAGTGATTCGAGGATCTCTTCTGCGGTCTTGGTCCAGATGAACGGTCGCGGATCGT
>NZ_JBSFYP010000090.1:0-22507 GCF_053599835.1 Micromonospora sp. NPDC005163 | reverse complement strand
ACTTCTCCATCGTCCAGCGCAAAGTGCTCACACCCAACGACTTCACCAGCCTTGACCAGGTCGAAGACCGACTCACCGCCTTCGAGCAGCGCTACCACGCGACCGCCCGGCCGTTCAGATGGAAGTTCACCCCGGCCGACATCGAGGACCTGATGGCCCGGATCGAGCGACACAAACAGAAAGAGCAGAACCTCCAACAACCCGCCGGCTGCGATCACCAGCCTGCCGCACACGCCTTGGCCGCATAACCCCCGAAGGACTTACGAACCCGAGCACTTAGCTTGCTCGGCCTCGCCCACGCGGTCGGCGTTTACGGGGCCGTGCGCGGTTCACGGCTACGAACCGATGTTCGACCGGTCAGCCCTGGTATGGCGGCCGTCCAGGCGGATCGTCCACGGGTCGATCCTGTCGATCCGCAGGTGGGTGCCGCTCCACGGATCCCGGCCGAGTACCGCCCGGACGGCCTCCTCGGACTCCGCCTCCATAGCCAGCACCACGCGTACGTCGTCGAGCGGACCGCCCAGAACGACGATCCCTTCGTCGACTAGCAGGTCCATGTACGACGCGTGCGCGAGCCAGCCGGTCTGTTCTTCCATCGGCCTCGCAAGATCCCAATGCGGGCCGGCGTGCGACAGGCGAACGAGATACATGGCCTCGTCCTACCACACGGTCCCACACTTTTGTTGTCAGCTGGTCAGCGCAGCGGCCCGTCTGGCGCCACCACTCGCGGCAGTTGAGCATGTCCGAGCCTCGACCATCGACACTAATTACGCGACCACCCCCACCCGGAGACTGCCACGATGATCAGCAAGCGCCGACTGCTCTGGGCCGGCATGCCAGCATCCGCAGGTGCGGCCGTCGAGGAGTTGATTGGTGCTCACGTCATCCGGGCCCAGAGCTGCCCTGGCGGCTTCTCGCCCGGATTCGCGTCCCGGCCTGACCCTGAGCAACGGGCGCCGCGTCTTTGTCAAGGCAATGAACGCCCAGAGGTGGCCCCTGGAGGCCGGCACATACCGGACTGAAGCCCTGGTGGCCGCGGCTCTGCCGGCGCAGGTCCCCGCGCCCCGGTTCCTCAAAACCCTCGATGACGGCCACTGGACGGTCCTCGCGTTCGAGGACATCGACGGTACGACGCCCTCGCAGCCGTAGGACCGCGCCAGCCTCGACCGCCTTGCCGCCGCCGTGGTGCAGCTGACCTAAGCGACGACACCCTCGCCCATCGCGGCGACCATCCACGACTCGGCGGATGGGCTGACCTCGCCCACAACCAGGATGCGCGACACGTCTGTCGGAGCACTCGGCGGCTGATCCGTCCCGGCGAACCATCTCGGCCCCGGGATGCTCTCGCAACCACGCGGCCAGGGTGGCGGCCCTGCAGCCGGGCAGTACGTCGACCCGGCGGTGGGTGACCGCATCGATTAGCAGGGTCGCGTAACGGTGCCCGCGCCGTAGCGCGAAGTCGTCCACGCTCAGCACCGCCGGAACCGGCTCCGAGGGGATCGGCAGTGCCATCAGCAACCGCAGCACCGTGGTGCGCGAGACGCTGACCCCCAACCGGGACAGCACCGCCTCGCCAGCGCGACCAGCCAGCACTACCGCGATGTCCGCGATCAACGCGGTCAACTGCCGGGTACGCCGCGACGCCATCTCGGGCCACTGTTCCCGGAAGGTCCGCCGCGGGCAGCCGTGGGTCTGACATACGCCGCACGCGCAGTTCGACGATCACGCCGCGGCCTGCGATCGGGAAATCGGCCAACCGCCGCAGATGGTAAGCGTGCACCCGCCGTGCTGGCTGCCCGCACTCCGGGCAGGCTGCCGCTTCCGCCATCGTCCGGGCCTGGATGCACACCACCTGACCCTGATCAACTACCTGATCAACCACTATGGAGGATAGGTCGGGACACACCGTCTTGATCAGGTCCGAGACACACCGGCCCCACCCTGCAGTATCACGACCCACCAACCCAAACCACCACACCACGCTTCTTCGTGCCAGAGCCGAAAATTTGACACTCCCGACCATCGGGCCGGGGAGGGGCTCGTGGGCGGGTGTCGGCCTGACGCCGAGGGTCAAGGGCGAAGGTTCAGCGTCCGTGAACCTAGGATGGCGGGGTGATCCGGCTCCGGATGGGTCTGGCTGATGTGGCGAGGATGCGGTTTGCGTTCTCGCCTCTCGCCGAGGTGATTGAGAGCCTGTACCAGTTGTCGTCGGGGCGGGTGTCGCCGCTGCACCAGGGCTGGTTGGAGGCGACGCGGGACGGCCTGCGTGGTCTGGACATGGGGCTGCTGGGCGCGGTTGTGCCTGCGAGCGCGTACGTGGCGGATTTCCTGTTCGTGGCGGCCACCGACGCCGGCACCATCGACGACCAGCTGCGGTTGGTTGCCGAGTCGCCCGTGGCGGGAATCCGTGCCGACCTGGCGGCGGTGTGGGGTCGGGAGCCGATGCCCGCGCCGGCGCGGACGTTGGCTGCCGAAGGGGCGGCTGGTGCTCGGCGGTTGGCCGACGCGCTGTGGCGGTACTGGTCGGTGGCGATCGAGCCGCATTGGCGGGAGCTACGCGCGGTGCTGGAGGATGACGTCGCGTATCGGGCTGGCCGGCTGACCGGCGGTGGTGTCGATGCGCTGTTGTCGAGCTTGCACCCGGAGGTCAGCGTGCGGGGTGAGATCCTGCGGATCGACAAGCCCCGGCACTCGGTGGACCATGACCTGGCCGGTGACGGGCTCGTGCTGGTGCCGTCGGTGTTCGCGTGGCCGAACCTGATGGTGGACAAGGGCCCCGATCGACCCGCGAGCCTCATCTATGCCTGCCGAGGAGTCGGCACGTTGTGGGGAGGCGACTCCCGAGACGCCGACTACGCCGACGACGCGCTGGGTGCGCTGCTGGGTCACAGCCGCGCGGCGATCCTCAGCTGTCTGGCGCTGCCGAAGTCGACCACCGACCTCGCCCGTGAGCTCGGTCAAAGCGCGCCGTCGGTCAGCTTCCACCTGTCGGTGCTGCGCCGCAATGGCTTGGTGACGTCGTGGCGTTCCGGGCGCCGGGTGTTGTACCGGCACACGCCGCTGGCCAGCGGACTGCTCGGGGCTAGTGGTTCGGGGTTCGAGCGGGGCTGTCCGGATCCCGCGTGAGGTACCGACGGCGACGCTGGATTCCAGCGCCATCGAATCGTTGGTGACCTCCCAGGAGGCCTGCGACGGTGAGCGGACGCACGCATTCGACGCGCTACGGTGCCCGGTTGAATCGCAACCGGGCGTTCATCACGACCACCACCGCAAGCGTCGATTGTCGTCGATCATTCGGACCAGGAAGGCAGGAATCGTGCGGAACGAAGACACTTGCGGCCTGACTCGTCGCGGGGCCCTGCGGGCGGCCGTCACGGTCGGCGCCGTCGCAGGCCCGCTCGGGTTGGCGGTAACAAGGACATCGCCGGCGTTTGCGGAGCCCGGGGTGACGTTGCCGGCGGCCACAACGGACGTGACACCGTTCCGGCTGTCGGTGTCGGACGCCACGCTGCGCGATCTGCAGCGGCGGTTGGCGGCGGCCCGGTTGCCGGAGCGGGAAACCGTTCCCGACGGGTCCCAGGGCGTGCCGCTGGAGCGGGTACGCGACCTGGTCGAGCACTGGCGGACGCGGTATGACTGGCGTCAGGTCGAGGCGCGGCTGAACGGGTTCGGCCAGTTCCGCACCCAGATCGACGGGATGGGAATCCATTTTCTGCACGTACGTTCCCGGCACGCCAACGCCGTACCGGTGGTGTTGACCCATGGCTGGCCGGGTTCGGTGGTGGAGTTCCTCGACGTGATCGGGCCGTTGACCGATCCCACGGCGTTCGGCGGGAGCGCCGCGGACGCGTTCCATGTCGTGGTGCCGTCCCTACCGGGCTTCGGATTCTCCGACAAGCCGGCCACGTCCGGGTGGAACATCCAGCGCATCGCGGGAGCCTGGGCGGAGCTCATGTCCCGTCTCGGCTACCGTCGCTGGCTCGCTCAGGGCGGCGACCTGGGCGGCTCCGTGACGCACGAACTCGCCAAGCTCGGGCCCGCCGGACTCGCCGGGATCCACCTCAACTTCTTCCCCGTATTCCAGCCCCCGGTCAGCGACCCGCCCACGGCGCAGGAGCAGGAGGCGCTGGACAAGCTGCAGCGGTTCTTCAACGACGGCGCCGGCTTCATCTACGAGCAGTCCACGCGCCCCCAGACACTGGGGTATGCGTTGACCGACTCCCCGGTGGGGCAGGCGGCGTGGATCTACGAGAAGTTCATGGAGTGGACCGACAGCGACGGCAATCCCGAACGGGTCCTCGGCGTCGACCGGATGCTCGACGACATCATGCTGTACTGGCTGCCCGGCACCGCGGCCTCCTCGGCGCGAATCTATTGGGAGGACGCGCGGGCCGCTGGCACAGCCGACGACTTCAAGGTCCCGGTCGGATTCACGGTCTTTCCCCGCGAGATCATCCCAACTCCGAGAATCTGGGCCGAACGCGTCTACAAGTCCAAGCTCATCTACTTCAACACGGTCCCCCGTGGTGGCCATTTCGCCGCGTTTGAACAACCAGAAATTCTTACCGAGGAGCTGCGGAGGTTCGCTCGCTTGGTCCGTTGACCCTGTGCCGTGCCATAACTGGTCGCACGGGTTGTGAACTGCGGTTTTGTGGCTCTTCGCACCGATGTGTGGGCGGGTTGACCTGCTGAAACGCGCGCACGCCGTTCCCGGTCTAGGGTTTCGGGTCTCTGAGGTCCGAAGTCTGAAGATCGGGAAACGGCGTGCGTCCTGCAAGTCTATGGCAGGGTCTCCTCGGGGTGGGTAAGACCACCGTGGTAGAGCGGGTTGAGCAGGAGGAACACCTCGACGAGGACGGTGCCGAGGTGATGCTGGTCGTGGTGCACGCCAGGCCGTCGAAGGGGGCACGGCGTCGCTGCGGGCGGTGCGGGCGCCGCTGCGTCGGCTATGACGCCGGCCGGGGACGTCGGCGATGGCGGGCGCTGGATCTGGGTCCGGTGCGGGCGGTGATCGAGGCCGACGCGCCGCGGGTGGCCTGCCCCGAGCACGGCATCGTGGTCGCGGCGGTGCCGTGGGCGCGCCACGACGCCCGGCGCATCCAAGGCGAACTCGTCGGGCTCGGCCACCGCGTCGGCGCCGGCACCATCCGCCGCATCCTCGCCCGATCGAGGACCGGCCCTGCCCCGCGTGAGGTCGACACGAGTTGGCGGACGTTCCTGCGCGCTCAGGCGGCCGGGCTGCTGGCGACCGACTTCTTCCACGTCGACACCGTCACGCTGCGACGGCTGTACGTCGTGTTCGTCATGGAGGTTACGACCCGACGGATCCACATCCTCGGCGTCACCGCCCACCCGAGCGCAGCGTGGACCACCCAGCAAGCCCGCAACCTGGTGATGGACCTCGGGGACCGTGTGACACGGTTCCGGTTTCTGATCCACGACCGCGACGCGAAGTTCACCGCGTCTTTCGACGCCGTGTTCGCCGCCGAAGACATCGACGTGGTGAAGACCCCGCCACGCACGCCCAGGGCGAACGCGTTCGCGGAACGCTTCGTGCGCAGCGTCAGAGCGGAGTGCACCGACCGGGTATTGATCTACAACGAACAGCACGCCCGTACCGTGCTACGCGACTATGAGGACCACTTCGACCGGCACCGGCCGCACCAGAGCCTGGATCAGCATCCACCCGACTACGACCCCGGCGTGGTCATCGCGATCGACAAGCCGATCCGGCGACGCCGCGTCCTGGGCGGCGTGATCAACGAGTATCGCCGGGCCGCTTGATCCACCAGGCAAATCCCCAGCCCACAGCCTGAAACACAGTTTTGGCGCGGTACAGGCGAACTGGAGCTCCCACTCCTAGCGGAGGGCCGCTGCCCAACGTGCTCCCAGAACGTCGACGACAGAGACGTCGCCACTAGCACCGTCAGCACCGTTGAAGACAATATCGTTCTTCTCGATGCCGAACGGGCTACTTTGGTTGCGATGCAAGCCGCAGCAGAGGAGAGAAGCGCCGATATCGCCCGCACGATTGCTTCAGCGGAGGCGGCGCTATCCGCAGCTCGTGACCGGGTAAGGCTACTGCGGGATGAGTTGATTGGACCCTCAAACGCTCCGAGTCTCGCCATCGTTCAGGAGAGGTTGGCGATTGAGAACAGACTACGAGCCGCTGCCCGAGTAAGCGCACTTGTTGGTGTGGTGGACGAAACGCTCGACGACTTGGCGGCAACAGTCGATGATGTCCGCGCTCGGCGCGCAAGCCTTCAGCTCGATTCCGATAGTCCTGAAGACCAAAGCACGCTCCGTCGTTTTCGAACTAGCTTCCAGGAGCAGCTCGTGGCGTACAACCTGCGCAGTCTTTCACCACGAGACGTTACGATTGACGACAAAAGCCTCCTGCCGGTGAACGACGGTTTCGAGCTAACCTTTGACGTGGGGATGGGGATGAGCGCCTCGGACACTATCCGCACTAAGTGGGCATACCATACGGCTTTGATGGAGACCGCGACCTCCGCTCCGCATGGCCGGCACCTGGGCATTCTTATGCTCGACGAGCCGCGCCAGCAAGAGACAGACCGCGCAAGCTTGAGAGCGTTTCTTCAGCGGCTGAAGCAAGACAGCAACCTTGCCCAAGTTATTTACGCCACGAGCGAGGACCCCGCAGCTCTAAGCAATCTCTTGGAGGGGATTCCACATACTCGCCTCTTGGCTGAAGGTGCTCATCTCATAGATTTCCGTAGCTGATCCCGCCGAAGGCCGGCAGAGATGGTTTGCCGTCCCGTGTGCCGTCGACCCGCCCTCACGGGGAGCGGGCCGCCGCCCGGTGCGCCACGTCAAGCGGACCTTGACGGCTGGTTCGGACGGTGGCGCGCCGGGCGGTGGTCTGCTCGGCTTGCTCGGGTCGATGGCAGGCGGGACGGCCTACCGCAACCACCCACGGACCCGGCACCCGCCGACGATCTTCCAGCCATCCTGGGGCTGTTGCGCCCCCGCCGGAGGCGCAGTGACCGTAAGCCAGCTCGGGCCGCCAGCTCGCCGACGTGGCCGGCGTGCGCTCCCCTACGCCGCGCGGGTCCTGGCCGCGCGGCCCAGCCGGCTGCCGGCCCACCACCCCACCGGTCAGCGGTCGTCGTTCTGCGGCGGCCCCTTGGGCTTCCCGCTTCCGCGCCAGCCGCCGGGCGTGTTGCGTGGCCGGCGTGGAGCGACAGCGGAGCGTCGGACGCGCGCCCAGGCGGCGGCGCGTGCGGCCCGTCTCGGGCCGCCTTGAAGACGTACAGAAACTTTGCACAACATCGCCGGCAGCCGCCGGCAGTCCGGTGTCGTACTCCGGTTGATGCGTTACACGTTGACTCCGCTTGATGGGTTACGCGATCCCCCGGCTCGCCGGCTACCGACTGTGAACCCCGGTGGTCTAGGACGCGGATGCGGCAACATCCGCTTCTGCCGATGAGCGGACGCTCCGCCGATCGGAACGCGGTGTGCGTGGCATCGATCTCCGGCGCGTGGGGGTTGAAGATCGCCCGCCAGATGCACCGGCTGTTCCCGCCTATCCGGTTCGTTCGCAGGGGAAGCTGTGAAGCCAACTGGCGACGGCCTTGGGCGTACGGAACAGTAGTACAGGGGGTTTTTCCGGATCGGCTTGCCATTGGCGCATGCGCTGTTGCTTGCGCTTGAACGACCTGAAGTGCCACACGACGATGGAGTCCTTCGACAACAATGCTCCTATCGACTCGACGTTGCCGTTGCACACTGAGGTTCGCTGGATTACCCGGACCAGGCTTCGCCTGAGCAGGCGCCCCAGAGAGATCCATCGAGGGAAGTCGAGGCCCACCACAAGATCGGCTGCCGCCAACGGGATGTCGGCCCAAGCGCCGTACGCCCCATCGAGCACCCACTCTTTCTGAGTACAGATGGTCGCAATATCTGTCCGTTGCACCTCGGTCGGCACCTGGACCCATCCCGGTTCCCAGGCCAGATCATCGATCGAGTACCAGGGCAAACCCCAGCGCTCACCGATCTGCCGGGCGAGAGTCGTCTTTCCCGATCCTGTCACGCCATAGACCAGGACTCTCGACGGACGCGACGGCGACAGCTCCACGGCGACACAATACTCATGCGCCGTCCGGTGCGTAACACCGCAAACCGCAGGGCTGGATCGCACTCATCTGCCGCGAACCGCTCGCTACGGAGCATGACGGAGGTTGTGGTGTCGGATGTCCGACCGTGCCGATGACAGCACACCCGATCTTGACGATGATCCTGTGCTCGGTCGTGCCGACGGGCAGACGTCATCATGCTGGCTCACTACGGAACGACAGGCCGAGTAGAGGAGCAACGAGTCGTGAGCAAGCTGTCGTTGCCAGACAAGACCTTCCTGGAGGCCGTGCTGGGCATGAGTGGTGGATATGTCCTCGACCTCACAAACACATCATTGGCGCAGCTATTCGACGACCTCGCCATCGAAATCTACGAGGATAAGTACGCCGAGTACGGAGTGTCGAAGGCAAACAGGTTGAGGACGCTGTGGAAGATCGGCTCAGATTCCGAGGTCGCATCAACGCTCGGTACCCTCGCGGACTACATCGAAGCGAAGCAGGCTGCTCCGGGCTTTTCAGGCTTCTGCGAGGAGATCACGGACGACCAGATCGCCAGGATCCGAAGGATCGCGGCGGAGCTCGATGGTGCACCGTCTGCTGGTAGGGGGCAGACAACGTCGACCGACGACGTAGCTGACCCCACGCCCGCCATCTTCACTACCGAAGCGACGGTTTCAAAGAACAAGATTCAGATCGAGATCCACGGGGACATTTACAACCACATCGGGCAGTACCTGGCGACCGGGGACTACTTCCATGCAGTCGAGGAGTCCTACAAGCTGGTGCGCGGGAAGCTCCGCGAGATCACGGGCAAGGAGAAGGCCTCGGACGTCTTCAACAACAGCGCCCAGAACACCGCACACTACGAAGCTCTGTTCGGTAAGGCGACACCTGCCAACGACGCGGAAGCAGACTTCTTCCGAGGTATCGGGTACCTACACTTGGGTGTCCAGCATCTCAGAAACGAGAAGGCCCACACGCCGGCAACACCTCTCGAACCCAACCTTGCCGTGCACTACATCTCGCTGGCGAGCCTCGCCTACGACCTGATCACGCGATACGTCAGCGAAGACACGATCAAGGAGCTTGAAGACCTGGTTCTCACCAAGCGCCAGAGCTACCGAACCGCAGGCGCCTTTTACCGTGACTTCGAGGATGGCAAGTGGCTGCGAAACCTGACGCTCCCTGCCAAAGTTCAGTCCTCGGCGGTGCGTAAGGTGCTCAAGACCAAGTGGCTGGACGAGGCTGACTTCACCCGGAGCTACGACCACAGCAACATCGTGCTGATGCGGCTTGAGCTCGTGGTCGACGAGCTCACCGAAGCTGACCTCGACCGTTTGCTGGATCTACCGACAAAGGACTCGTACGGCAACGACCAGTCGGTAGGTATGCAGCAGTTCGTGGAGTTTGTTCAGAAGAAGTATCCGGACACGATTTCAAAGAAGGCGAAGGACTGGCTCACGAAGGAGCAGTCCTGACGAGTGCCCTCCGAGCTTGAACGGATGGGCTTCCGGGTCCAAAATTTCGCCCCTGCTCCGCTCGTGCTCTATGCCTTACGAGTGAAGTTCCCATGTTCAAAGCCTTCGTTGGGATTGGTGCAGCGACGCCTGAACAAGACGGCCTTATCGCGTGGCGCGGCTTCGCCCAGCCCTTCCGCCCGCAGCGCGCCTACGCGGCCTTCGGACCCGTCGTCTTCCCGCGATCCCAGTACGACAGTGCGGTCCGCTGCGCGGCTGCCGACGCCACGGCGATCGAGTAGTCACGTTCGCGATTGGACGCCGCGGACGCCCTCATCTGCCGCGAAGCGCTCGTCACCGAAGGTGAGGTCGGGCGCCGGTCGCCGGCGTCCGGACGTGCCGATGAGAGTGCGTAGAACGACCTGGGCTGCCTGCGGGCTGCCGTCTTCGACCTCGCTGCAGAAGCGAGCTATCTGGAGCGGATCCAGCGACGCTTCGGACCCGTCCGGACCGCCGTTGGATGTCCCCACCAGGCGAGATCTAAAGGCCCCGGTTGTCGGCCCTTGCCTGTGGCCCCCTGCGCGTTGGGGATCAGTGCTGTGGGGCGACAACGAGGCCGAGTGCAAGCAGCGCGGCGGCGAGAAGGGAGCGTCTTCCCGTGTGCCCTTTCCGTGTTCCGGGTGCGGCGGCGTGAGGACCCGCACCACCCGCATGGTGTGGTGTCGGCCGCGCCCGGAACACGGAGAGGTGAACACATTCATCCTGATCGTAACCATCAATAGATGTGAGTTCAACCATTCGGGTACGCGTGGTGTCCGCTTGTCTTTACTTGGATTCGAGTCGGCCCAGGGTGCTCTCGACCGGTGCCGGCCAGGTGGAGTCCTTGAGGCCGAGGGCGTCGCGAAGGTAGGCCCACGTGAGCCGCTGGATCAGTGCAACCCGCTCGGGGCTCTCGTCCGTCGTCGCTTTGGCTTCGTAGTCGGAGATGCCGCCGAGCGAGTGCTCTGCTCCGAACAGGGTGAGCAGGCTCTTGCTGCCCGGGCTCAGGTGATACGCGTCGGTGAACCAGTCCGGCCCGCGGACTGACAGTGGGGAGTCGTCCTGGTCGCCCGCGACGACGAGGGCCGGGGTGGTCATGTCCGCGAAGCTCGGGCTCATGAAGGGGAAGTGCTCGGCCGCGAACGGGGAAAGGTCGGCTCCGCCCCGGCCGGTCACGGCCAGCAGGACGCCCGCCTTGATCCGTGGGTCGGACATGTCCTCTCCTGGGCGGCCGTCGGCGTCGAGGACTCGCGCCCCCAGCAGCGTGCTCGCCGTCTGGGCGCCATAGGAGTGCCCGGCCACGGTGATGCGGGTGCGGTCGAGGCGTCCAGCAAGGCCGGGGACGGACGACTCCAGCAGGTCGAGCTGGTCGAGGGTGCGCTTCAAGTCGTCGACACGGATTCGCCAGATCAGCGGTGTGCGGGGGTCGTCGGGCGGGAGGTTCAGTGTCCGCGAGTCGAGGTGGGTGGGCTGGATGACGACGAAGCCGTGGGAGGCCCAGAAGTCGGCCAGAGGGCGGTTGTTGGTCGCCGACTGGCTGAAGCCGTGCGAGAAGACGATGACGGGCAGTTCGTGGCCGGTCGTGGGTGCGGAGACCCGTACGTGCAGATCGTCGCCGCGATCGGGGGCCGGCAGCGTGATGGGGTGCACCGAGACGACGGGTGTGGGCTCTGGCATTGCGTGCATGGTCGTTCCTTCGTGACTTGGCATTGGCCTGCCGTTCTGGCATGCTATCAATGCGGAACTTGGTTCCGTTAAAACGATACGGAACACGGTTCCGATTTTCAAGGGATGTGACGGGGGTAACGGTGGCCGGGACGGGCAGCGGATCGGGTGCCCCGCGAAAGCGGCGGGCTGATGCCCGGCGTAACGAGGAGGCGTTGCTGGCGGCGGCCGCCGCGGTGTTCGTCGCCTCCGGAGTCGATGCGCCCGTGCGTGACATCGCCGCCAGGGCCGGCGTCGGCGTCGGCACCATCTACCGACACTTCCCGACGCGGGCTGATCTCATCGTCTCGGTCTACCGGCACCAGGTCGAGGCGTGCGCTGCGGCCGGTCCGGCGCTGCTGGCGGAGAGTGCCACACCGCACGCCGCCCTGGCGAGCTGGATTGACCTCTTCGTCGACTTCCTGGTCACCAAGCACGGCCTGGCTGAGGCGATGCAGTCCGACGATGCCGCCTTCCAGACGCTGCACGCCTACTTCCTCGACCGTCTCGTCCCCGTCTGCGCCCAGCTGCTCGCCGCCGCCGCAACGGCGGGTGAGATCATCCCCGACATGGACGCCCTCGTCCTGATGCACGGCATCGGCAATCTCTGCATCGGCGCCGACAACCCTAGCTACGACGCGCGCCTCATGGTCGGACTCGTCATCGCAGGCTTGCGGCTCCGCTAGCGCTCAAAGGAAGTACGCGGCGCGCGGTCGCCGGTAGAGACGCGGCAAAGCGGTGGCATGATGCTCCGCGATTGATGGGACTCGCGGTAGGCCACTGGCAGAGCCGAATCTCTGCCCGTCCGCCATCCGCATCTGGCACCCCTTTGTGTCAAGAGGCGGCGAGGAGGAGTGTTCTAGGCTGGTCGTTGGCGGGTCCGGGAAGTGACTGTTCCGAAGTGCCGGCTGTCGGGATTGAGCTGGCCGCGCTGGATTGAAGTGTCGCTCCCGTTTGTCCTCCCGGGCCCGTCTCGGCCTTTGCGGCGTCCTTGATCATCTGTTTGTAGACGAGGTCGGAGAGTCGTCGTTTCAGGGCGCGCATGGCTTCCATGGTGGTCTTGCCTGCGGCGAGTTTGCGCTGGTAGTAGGCGCGCCCTTCGGTGTCGTGGCGCAGCTGGACGACGGCCATGATGTGCAGGACCCGGTTGACGCGCCGGTTCCCGGCCCGGGACAGGCGGTGGCGTTGTTGGTCGCCGGAGGACGCGTCGATGGGGGCGGTGCCGTTCCAGGAGGCGAAGTGCCCGCGGCTGGCGAACCGGTGGATGTCACCGATATCGCCGATCAGCCGGGCGGCTCCGGACGGGCCGATACCCGTGAGCCGCATCAGGTCGGTGCCGGTGGCCTCGACGAACTCGGTCAGCTGCGTGTTCGCGGCTTTGATCTTCCGGTCAATGCTTGCGAGTTCGGTGATCAGCTCCGAGGCGAGCTGGCGGCGGGTGCGGCCCACGATGTCACGAGGGCGCACGGTGTTGAGCAAGGCACGGGCCTGTGGCGCGGACAGGGACTTCTTGGCTCCGCCCGGCAGTAGTTCTAGGAGCAGCTGGTGGATCCGGTTGACGGTGTCGGTGCGGGTCCGGCCGAGGTGATCGCGGCGGTCGACCAGCAGCCGCAGCGCGACGGCGGCGTCGTCGATGGTGACCTGGCGTAGTCCGTCGGTGCGGAGGGCGGCCACGGCCACGCTGTGCGCGTCGACGGGGTCGGTCTTGCGGCCGTGGCCGGTGGCGAACACCCGGGCGCGGGCGGACAGTTTCGCGGGGACGTCAACCACGGTCTCACCGTCGGCGACGAGGCGTTGAGCGATGTGCCGGCCGATGCCGTTGCAGCCCTCGACCGCCCAGATGTGGTCCTTGTACTGCCGGCCGAGGGCGAGCATCGCCTGGTAGCCGACGCTGTCGGTGCTGAACCGGCCCTGCGCGAGGACTTTTCGCGGTCGTTGATGACCTCGATGTCGCGGACCGTTTGTGGGGGTCCATGCCGATGATCACGCGTGCCATGCCGTCCTCCTCCAGACGCCCACGTGAACGGCGTCTTCACCACTGCCGTCATGCACGACGCCCAACCGTGAAGCGGACTCCGCCACAATGTGAACACCGAGCTCCCGATTGATGCCGATGCGATACGCCGGCTTTGATCCACGGATCGTGTCTGGTTCAGAAAGCTCTGGAATCGTCGGACTCCAGGTGCTATCCACCACGTGCCATCCACAGTAGACCTACTGTGTGACCGAGCGACCCGCCTACCCCTCCGACCTGTCCGACGCCCGCTGATCGCACCACGGCTCTCGGCCTGGCGCCAGGCCCGCACCGACGCAGGCATCGGCGGACGCACCGCCACCCACGACCTACGCGAAATCTTCAACGCGATCCTGTACGTCAACCGCACCGGCATTGCCTGGCGCTACCTGCCACACGACTTCCCGCCATGGCAGACCGTCTACGGCTACTTCACCGCCTGGACCACCAACGGCATCTTCACCCAGCTCAACTACGACCTCACCGCACTGGCCCGCACCAAGGCCGGACGCACCGCACAGCCGTCGGCCTCCGTAATCGACACCCAGAGCGTAAAAACCTCCACCAACGCCCCGCTCGCCACGCAGGGCATCGACGCCGGCAAGAAGATCGTCGGACGCAAGCGCGGCATCGTGACCGACGCCCTCGGCCTGCTGCTCGCGGTCATCGTCACCGCAGCCAGCGCCAGCGACAACACCATCGGTATTGACCTGCTGGAACAAGCCAAAGCCGCCCACCCCGCCCTGTCCAAGTCCTGGGTCGACGCCGGCTTCAAGAACCGGGTGATCGAACACGGCGCCACCCTCGGCATCGATGTCGAGGTCGTCAGCAAAGACCCGCACGTCAAAGGGTTCTCAGAGGGCGTCTGATTCGTTGACGTCAGGTATGTCCGCATTCGCGGTGGCGTCGTTGCGCCAGGCCAGCGTTGATTCGCCCGTCAAATCGACGGGACATCCTGCGCTGAGCACCGGGCCAGTCGGCGCCCTGGGGCGGCGGCGCGGCCGTGGAAAAGGTACGGGACGTGCTCAGCGAAAGGCCGGACACGTCCCGTACCGGTGACGCGGTGTGGCGTGGATCAGCTGGTGGTTTCCAGCCGGACGCTGGCCAGCCAGCCGCCCCAGCCGTCCGCGGGCCGGCTGTCGCCGATTCGCAGATAGAGCTCCTGCCCGGCGCCGCCCGCCTGCTGCCGCAGCGTCGCCAGGTCCAGGGCCGGCTGCTGCCGGTTGCCCTGGAAGATGACGGCGTTCGGCTCACGCAGGATCGTCGTCCACGTCTGGCCGTCGGTCGACGCCTCGACGAGGAACTGGTTGGCGATGTCCAGCGTCACCGTGCCGCTGGTCACCCCGGCCGGGATCGGCAGGCGGTAGGTGAAGGTCCGCTGCTCGTCGGCGAAGCGTGCCTGACCACCCGCGCCATCGCCGGTCAGCTGCGACCCGTTGTCGGCGACGAGCACGTCCCGCTCGGAGGGGGTACCGGGCTTGATCTCGGTGACGTCGCCGACGACTCGTGCGGTCCCCTCCCCGCCGACGGCCCAGCCGTCCCACCGGGCGGTGACCCGCACGGGTTGTGGGCCGGGGGCCGCGGTGGCGGCGGGGGTCACGTCGACGGTGAGCGTGGCCGACTGGCCGGGGGCCAGCTCGGACACCGCGGTGCTGCTCGGTTCGGCGGTCCACGACTCCGGTACGGCGACCGTCAGGTCCGGCGCCAGTGTGGTGTCGCCGGTGTTGGTCAGCACCACCTCGACGCCGCCCGTCGTCCCGGCGCGCAACGCCACATCGGCGACCCGCACCTCGATCGGGGAGGCCGGGATGGCGTCCCGGGTCAGGAGCTCGACCTCGGCCAGCGAGACCGTCTGTTCGCCGTCCGTGCCGGTGAACCGGATCCGGTACTGCTGCATCTTGGCCGGCTTGTCGAGCTGGAACGGGCGGGTCTGGTTGCGCCAGTCGAACTTCTCCCCGTCCCGGCGGTCCAGCACCTGCCACCGCCGGCCGTCCGTCGAGCCCTCGAGCACCCACTTGCTGGGATCCTGGGCCGACGGCGCGTCGCTGGAGGTGAGCGTGTAGAACTCGACTCGGGTGGTGTCGCCGCCGTTGACGCTGTACTGCACGGTCGGGTTCTGACCGCTCAGGACGGCGTCGGTCCGGGAGTCGTTGTCGAACAATGCGGTGACGTCACCTCCGGTGCCGGCCGTCGCGAAGCCACGGTTCGTTCCGGTCACGTCGTGCAGCGGGCTGGGACGCTCACCGGTCTTCGTGATGGAGTCCGGAACGTCGCGCGCACCGGTGCCCCACTTGGACGGCTTGGGTCCCATCGTGAAGCTCAGAACGCCGCCGTCGGCCAGTTCCTCGTGGTCGATCGAGGTCGACGTGTGCTTCTTCCCGTCGACCGTCAGGCCCTGTACGTAGATGTTCCCGTCGCTGGTGCCCGGTGCCTTGATCACGAGGTCCCCACCGGGCAGGTGGAGCGTCGCGTCCTCGAACAGTGGCGAGCCGATGGCGTACTCGCCGGTGGCCATCTGGAGCGGGTAGAGGCCGAGCGCGCTGAGGATCCACCACGCCGAGGTGGCGCCGTTGTCCTCGTCGCCCGGGTAGCCCTGGCCGATCTCGGAGCCGAGCCAGCCCTGGGCCAGCGCCTGCCGGACCTGCTCCTGCGCCTTCCACGGCTGCTGGGTGTAGTTGTACATCCAGGGGATGTGGTGCGAGACCTGGTTGGGGATCGCCCATTGGCCGAGCCGCAGGTCCCGGGTCTCCCGCATCTCGTGGATCACCCACCCGTACGAGCCGGGGTGCTGCGCGGTCTCCGGCGTGCCGAAGAACTCGTCCAGCTTTTCGGCGAGACCGTCCCGGCCGCCGTACAGCTCGGCGAGACCCTGGCCGTCGTACGGGGCGGGGAACGCCTCGTTCCATCCGTTGGCCTCGGTGTAGTCGTGGTCGTTGCCCCAGACCTTCGGGTCGTACTGGTCCGGCGGCTTCGTCCACTCCCCGTCGGCGGACTTGCCCTGGAAGAAACCGATGGAGGGATCGAAGAGGTCGACGTAACCCTCCGAGCGGCTCCGGAAGTACTCGGCCTCCTCACCCAGCCGCTTGCGCTCCTTGCCCGACGTGCCGCGCTCCTTCGCCGTCGCGTCGGCCATCGCGGCAATCGCGAAGTCGTTGGCGTAGCCGTCGAGCGACCACGAGAAGCCGGAGCCGACGTCGTTGGGGAGGTAGCCGAGGAAGAGCGAGCGGTCGAGGTCGGATCGTCCGACGCTGTTGTCCGGGGGCCGCACGGTGGCGTTCTTCAGCGCCGCCGCGTATGTGTCCTCGGCGTCGATTCCCGGCACGCCCTTGACGTACGCGTCGGCGAAGGCGGCGTCGGAGTTCGTCCCGGTCATCACTCGCGCGTAGCCGGGCGACGACCACGGCGAGATCCAGCCGCCGTCGCGGTACTGCTGGACGAAACCGTCGACCAGCTCGCCGGCGACGTCCGGGACCAGCAACGAGTACGCGGGCCAGGCCGCGCGGGAGGTGTCCCAGAAGCCGGTGTTGACGTACACCTTGCCGTCGGCGATCTTGGCGCCTGTCTGGGTGGGCGAGCTCGGTGGCGGGCCCCAGGACCCGGAGGACTGCACGGCGTGCTGGTAGCGCGGCCGTTGCCGGGTTCCGGTGTTCTCGAATCCCGAGTTCGGGTACAGGAACAACCGGTACAGGTTGGAGTAGAGCGTGGTGCGCTGGTCGTCGGTGGCGCCCGCCACCTCGATCACGCCGAGCCGGTTGTCCCAGGCGGTCCGGGCGCGGGCCACCACGTCCGGGTAGGTGTCGTTCGGCGCGATCTCCAGCTCGAGGTTCCGCTTCGCCTGCTCCACGCTGATCAGCGAGGTGGCGATCCGCATGGTGACGACGTCGCGATCGAAGGAGACGTACCCGGTCGAGGGCCGGTGCCCGGCGGTCAGCATCCCGCTGCCGGTGACCGGGGCGTCGAAGGTCGCGTACATGTACATCCGCGTCATGCCCGTCGAGATGGTGCGGGTCTCCGACCAGCCGGAGGCCGTTCCCTCGGCCGCGTCGATGGTCAGGCCGGCCCGGTCGTCGATGTTGTCGAAGATCAGTTGCCGGCCACCGCCGGCCGGGAAGCTGAACCGGAGCATCGCGGCGTGGTCGGTGGGGGCGATGTCGGTACGCAGGCCGTTCTCGAAGGTGACGCCATAGTGGTGCGGGGACGCCGTCTCGTTCTCGTGGCGGAACGGCAGGGCCCGGGCCTGACGGTCCGGGTCCGGCACGCCGGCGGCGGTCGACGGCATGACCTGGAAGGTCTGCCGATCGCCCATCCAGATGCTCGTCTCGTGGCTGGCCGAGAACGCCTGGATCTCCGGCAGGTTCGCCTCGTTGTTGCCGTCGTGGTAGCGGTACAGCGTGCCCAGCGAGCCGGCGTCGGTCACCGGGGTCCAGAAGTTGAAGCCGTTGGGCACCGCCGTCGCCGGGAAGTTGTTGCCCCGCGAGTAGTCGCCGTTGGACTGGGTGCCCCGGGTGGTGACCACCCAGTCGGAGGGCCGGGACCGGTGCGGCTTGGCCGGGTCACGCTCGATGGCGATGTCGTCGATCCAGCCACCGATCTCGGCCGGGCCGGCCGGCCCGTGGTAGGAGAACAGGATCGCATCGACCGTCTTGCCGGCCGCCACCGTACCGATCTGTGCCGAGCGGCGGTTCCACTGCAGCGGAGAGAGGGTGTTCGACTCGCCCTGGGCCCGGGCGGTCAACCGCACCCCGTTCTGGTCCTCGATCGCCAAGTCACTGAGCCGGGTGCCGTCCGTGAAGGCGAGGTCGATGGCGACGTACGTGCTGGCGTAGTCGAGCGCCTGCTCGTCGAACTGCGGAAAGACAAGGTAGGACAGTTCCGTACGGGGTTCGATGGGCAGGTTCACGTCGGCGATGACGCCGGTGGCGTGCGCGGCGCCACCGGGCTCGTGCCGACCGGTGTAGTGCGCGGCGTGCAGGCCGGTGAAGCCGACATTGGCCTTCGCGGCGTACGCGCGATCCGGGCCGTCGTCCACCACCGTACGCAGCCCCGGCTGGCCGTTGTCCGGGCGGACGACGCCGGAGACGTCGGGCTGGCCGTCGGGACCGGTCGCCACCTGCCCGCCGCCCGGCAGGGTGACGTCGCCTTCGAACGAGGTGCTCCAGTCCCCCGAGCCCGCGGCGGCGGACTGGGCGAACGCGTTAGCTGGCAGCATCGCCGACCCGGCGACAAGGGCCAGCACAATGGCGCCGACGGCGGCCGGATGGGGGCCGGACCGGCGCGGGGGTGCGAGGAACAAGGACATTGTCCACTCCTGCCTGACAACGTTGTCAACGTTTTCGCCAGTATTTGCGATCTGGGTAATCGCGTCAAGTCCCGTCCACCGGTCGGGCAGGGCACCCCGCGAATCTGTCCTTTGTAGACCGAGATTCGGGGCACCCGCGACCGGTCCGGGTACCCGAGCTTGGCCAGCCCACGCAGGGCCAGCCCGCCAGAACAACGCCAGACAGCGACCGTCAGCCGGTCCGGTTGAACAGGTCCACAATGGCAAACGGTTCTTCGCTATCGTGGTCGCCGTGGGGGATCTGTTGGAACTGCTCGGCGGGCGGCTGCGGGCCAGCCGCGTCGGGCGCGGCTCCTGGGGGCGCTCGCCGCGGCTAGCGGGGTGCGCCGGAGCATGATCTCCGACATCGAGCGGGGTGCGAAGCCGCGGCACGACCCGACGATGCGGCAGGCGCCCGTCGCCGGGCGCGTGCGGGTTGTCTTCGTCAGCGGCCAGGTGCCCTGGGCGGAGGCGGGCAAGGTCCCCGTGGACTTCGAGTCGCAGTGCCGGCTGACCTGGCGCAACGTGCTCGCCGTACCGGCCGAGGCAGGCTGGGGGTGGAACACCTGGCCAAGGTGACGATCTACCTGTCCGACCGCCGCTACCGGGAGGCTAACGGTGCGGGTGCCGGAAACCTCATCCATGCAAGTCATGCGGCCGGTCTACTCGTGGATGATGCCGCCGAGACGGTCGCGCCGCCAGACGTCGAGTCGGGCGAGTTCCTCTACAGCCGCACCTGGCTATCCGAAGACCAACGCCGCGAAGCCCTCGGCGTCTGGAACATCCACTACAACTACCACCGACCCCGCGGCGGAGCAGGAGGCCAACCACCAGCCCGACGACTACGCGAAGGCGTAACAAACGTCCGGACCTCCTATAAGCTAGTGGTGTTCTACCCGGAAGTGGCAACGAACTGGCACCCCGATCATGAGGATGCTGCGCGAGCACGACGAACAAGCCGCCGAGCCGGACATGATGATGGTCACGAAGCCCCAGGGCCTACTTTTCCGCTGGTATCTGGGCCGGGACTCCGGGGCACAGAGTCCCGGGGGTGTTGGAAGCGAGTGCGGCCAGGAAATCGTCGAAGGCCTGATCGGCTCGCGACGCATCACCTGTGGCCTCGATGTCCATAATGAGACCGCGAATGACCGCGAGCACGAGGGTGCCGAGTTCGGGACGGCCGATGCTTCGCATGCCGTCCTCGAACGGTTGCAGCCAGTCTGTGGTGGACTCGCGACGAAAGCCCGGCCACAACTGTTGCTCGGTACTCTCTCGGAGGTTGCCGAACATGCTGAGGTACGGGCGGCCGACCGGGCCGGTTATGACCTGCCAAGCCCGTCGCAAAGTGCTCAGATAGGGCTCGTCCGGTCGTGGGGACACCAGTTCGCCGAAGAAGTCGCGCTGGCGCCGCCGCGCCCGTCCCAGGGTTTCCCGCAGCAGCGCGTCCCGGGTCCCGAAGTGGTAGATCAGCATCCGGGTCGACGTGCCGGACGCCGCCGCTAACGGCTCGAGGCGGTCGGGCAGCCCGTGTGCGAGCGCGTGGTCGACGCAGGCGTCGAGAATTCGATCGCGGATCTCGGGCTGCTTGTGCCGTCCCATCGCCACACCTTTTCACGTAACTGGCGGTACGTCTACCGTTGATCCAAGTGGTCGGGACCCCAGATCAAGGAGGAAGAGATGCGTGTTGTGTTTGTGCACGGGGCGTGCGTTCGTGACGGATCGTGGTGGTGGCACCCGGCCGCCGCGGCCTTGCAGGAGAGCGGCATCAGCAGCGTTGCCCCGGCGCTGCCGAGCTGCGGCGAGGGAGACCGGCCGGCCGGGCCGCAGGGTCCCGGGCTGCCCGAGGACGTCGCCGCGGTGCGCGCTGTTCTGACCGAGGAGGGCGAGCCGACCGTGGTCGTGGCACACAGCTACGGCGGCATTGTCGCCGCCGAGGCGGCGGTGGGCGTCGAAACGGTGCGCCACCTGGTGTTCGTGTCGAGCTACCTGCCCGAGCCCGGCGAGTCGCTGTCGACGTTCGGCGCCGACGCGCCGCCACCGTTCCTGGACTTCGACCCCGACAGCGGCACGTTCAGCGCCAGGCCCGAGCTGTTCGCCGAGACGTTCGTCCAGGACTGCCCGCCGGACATCGCCCGCGAGGCAGCGGCCCTTCTGGTCCGGCAGACGTTGGCCGTGACCCACCAGCCGGTACGGGCGGCGGCGTGGCACGACCTGCCCACGACGTACGTGGTGTGCACAGAAGACCGGGGTACCCCGGCGGCGGCGCAACGCGAATTCTCCCGCCGCGCGGGCAATGTCATCGAGGTGAACGCGGGCCACCACCCGTTCCTGTCGCAGCCGCAGACCGTCGCCGACATCATCACGAGCCTGTCGTGACCGCGACAGCGGACCTGGAGCGGCAGCTCTACGCCGCCTTCAACGGCCGGGACCTCGAGCCTCTGCTCACCCTCGTGACCGACGACGTCAACTGGCCGGACGGCCCGGGCCAGGATGCACGGCAAGGATGCCGTCCGCGACTACTGGGTACGGTAGTGGAGCTGGATCCACACCCACGACGAGCCCAGCGAACCGATCGAGCTGGACGACGGACGCATCGCGGTGCAACATCCTATCGGGCTCGCAAATCAGATTCGGCCTACGCTGCCTGCGAGTATTCGTTGATCAATCCGCCCAGGATCGGGCGTCGTTGGACGCGAGCACTGCTGAGATCAACGACCTGCGGTGGCGGGTTCGGTGGTCGCTGGCCGAGTGATCGGTGTGGCCGGTGGCCGTTGTAATGCTTGGTGTACTCGGTCAGGACGCTCGACAGGTGCCGTTCGCCGGCGATGAGCATCCGGTCAGTGCACTCGCGCCGCACCGTGCCGACCCACCGTTCCGCGTAGGCGTTCGCCCTCGGCGCTTGTGGCGGTATTCGAATCACGTCGATGTCCGCTGCGGTGAAGACCGTGTCGAAGGCGGCGGTGAACTTCGTGTCGCGATCGCGGAGCAGGAACCGGATCCCGTCGGCGCGCTGGTCGAGGCTCATGAGCAGGTTCCGTGCTTGCTGAGTGACCCAGGTGCCGGTCGGGTGTGCGGTGACACCGACGACGTGGACGTGCCGCGTGGCGAGCTCGATGAAGAACAGTACGTAGATCCGTTTCAGGAGCACGGTGTCGACGGTGAAGAAGTCGCAGGCCAAGATGGTGTGCGCCTCAGCGGTCAGGAACTGCTTCCAGGTCGGTCCCGTTCGGCGGGGTGCCGGGTCGACGCCGGCCTGGTGCAGGATCTTCCATACCGTGCTGGCCGCGAGCCGGTAGCCCAGACGAGCCAGCTCACCCTGCACCCGGCGATGCCCCCAGGTCGGGTTCTCCGCGGCCAGGCGCAGGACCAGTTCCCGGATCCCGCGGTCTACGGGTGGCCGGCCGGGTCGCGCGTGTGGGTAGGTCCAATGTCGTGCGATCAGCTGTCGATGCCAGCGCAGCAGGGTCGCCGGGGTGACGAAGAACGCCGCCCAGTGTTGCCGAGGCAGCAGCCGCGACAACGCCGCCAGCACCACCCGGTCCGCGGGCTGGAGATCGGGTCGGTGCACCTGCCGGCGCAGCACCGCCACCTGATGCCGTAAGACCAGGAGTTCGACGTCCTTCGCGCCGCCGTCCCGGGCGAGCTGGGTCAGCATCTGCAGGACCTGACGCAGGAGCAGGTACACCAGCGAGGCTGCCATACCTTGGATCGTCGCCGCCCTGAATGGACCGACCTCGCACAAAGCCGCACGTCACAGCCACCGAACCGAATTTACGAGCCCAACAGGCCGGCTGCTTGACGCACCTTGCCCCGCAGTAGGTCGTGGATCGTCTCGGTGGTGCCGTCCGCGGCCCAGCGGGTGAAGTAGGAGTGGACGGTC
>NZ_JBSFYP010000089.1:0-22881 GCF_053599835.1 Micromonospora sp. NPDC005163 | reverse complement strand
GCAAGCTGGGTCAGCGCCTCACGGCAGTCCTCGCCGTTCTCCATCATCTCGATGACCGCATTGAGCTGCCCTCGGGCTCGCTTCAAGCGAGTCAGGGCCTCGCCGGTCATCTCGGGACGCAACTTCATCTCATCTACCTCCGCATCCCACGGTAACACATACCCCCCCGGGTATGCCCCGGGTGATGATCTCCGCCATAGCCCAGAACCGTCGCCAAGGTGGTCGCGCCCGGCCGCCAACTCGTCCGCGATGTGCCCGGTTGCCTCCTGCCCGTCTCCGCCCCCCACCTGGCGCGGCATGCCGGGCGCCCCAGCCACCAGGCAGACGCGCCTGCCGCTCCTCAGTGAGTCGCGTTTGGTGAACGCCGCAGCGACCCGCAATGTCGGGCGGGCGGCGACTACGAGTTCGTAGTGACCGCGGCGCAGGCTCCTGCAGGAAGGCATGGCCGGCGATCACCACTTGAGCGGTCCGATCAGTCCCAAGTCCGCGCATTGGTCGCAGCGGGCGCTTGAGTTGACCGTGATCGGCCTCAATCGGGTTGTTTGCATTACGCTCGACGTGGCGCTACGCCAAAGGCACCAGGCTCGTCGAGCACGCCGGGATAGACCGGCGCGGCATCCGTGACTACCTCAGTCGGTTTCACCTTGAGCATCCGCAGCGCCCGCGTGAAGGATCGGCGAGCGGCCGCGGAGTGCCTCCCTGCAGTCTTGCAGTATGGATCTTGGACGGCCCACTGCAAATACTCGGGCTTGTCACCCACGCCGCGGGCCGCGTCGATCGCGCTGGACACATCGAGGTTCCGCCACTCGCCGGCCTCCACGTCGGGATTAACGCCGCCGCCGAACTCTGTCAGATACGGGACTGGCTGGTCGTTCGGCCGCAACACGGCACAAGGATGTTGACGACTACACGGTGCACCGGAGGCGTCAATGACCGGAAGCCTCACACAGTTCGAACCCCCCGCCGCCGGGACGAGCGGCCCCACCGTAGTGCCCCCTACGGTTCCCAAGGGCGGCGGGGCGATCCGCGCCGTGGGCGAGACGTTCGCCGCGAACCAGGCGACGGGCACTGCGACGCTGCGCTTTCCGCTCCCCCTCTCGCCGGGCCGGGCGGGGTTCGGCCCGCAGTTGTCGCTCTCGTACGACAGCGGCTCCGGCAACGGACCGTTCGGCCTCGGCTGGAGCCTCGCGCTGCCCGTGATCAGGCGGCGGACGGACCGCCAGGTCCCCCGGTACGACGACGCGAACGAGTCGGACACGTTCGTTGTCTCCGGTTCGGACGATCTCGTGCCTTTTCTGGAGCGTGACGCGGCGGGCGGGTGGCGGCACGTGCCGGTGCTTCGGGACGGGTTCCTGGTCCATCGCTACCGGCCGCGGATCGAGGGCTTGTTCGCCCGGATCGAGCGGTGGGTCCGGCAGTCCGATGGCGACACGTGCTGGCGCACGATCAGCCGTGACAACGTGACGTCCTGGTATGGCCGCACCCCGCAGAGCAGGATCGTCGATCCCGTTGATCCCACGCGGGTATTCAGCTGGCTCATCTGCTCCAGCTATGACGACAAGGGCAATGCCACAAGATACGAGTACGAGCCGGAGAGCGCGAACCGCTATCTCAAGCGGGTTCGCTACGGCAACCGGATCCCCAACCGCGACGCCGGCGGCACCGCCATCGACCCGGAGATCATCGGAGACTGGATGTTCGACGTCGTGTTCGACTACGACGACGGCCACTACGTTCAGGCCCCGGCGGTGGATGGCGAGGAGTTCGCCAGCGTCACGGCGGCCCGGTCCCTGGGCGCGCATTGGCCGGACCGGGCGGATCCGTTCTCCAGTTACCGTGCCGGGTTCGAGGTGCGCACCGCCCGCCTCTGCCGGCGCGTATTGATGTTCCACCACTTCCCCGGGGAACTGGGTCGCGCGGGCTACCTGACCCGCGCGATGCGATTCGAGTACGAGCCGGATCCCGCCGCGACCTACCTCACCGCGGTCGTCGAGTCCGGCTTCGCGCTACGCGCCACGGCACTGCTCCCGGACCGTTATCTGGTGCGCTCGTACCCGCCGGTGGATCTCGATTACAGCAGGGTGCCGGACGCGGCGGAGCTGGCCCGGCTGCCGGTGGAGACCGTCGGCGGCACCGACCTCGACGCCGCGGATTCGCCCGCGCAGTGGGTGGATCTCGACGGCGAGGGCGTGTCCGGCATTCTCACCGAGCACGAGGGCGCCTGGTATTACCGCCGCAACGCCGGCAGCCCGCCGTTCGCGCGGTTCGATCCCGGCCGGCCGGTGACATCCCGGCCGGCGCTCGCCGGCCGGCCCGGCGTCGCCACCCTGATCGATCTGACCGGCGAGGGCCGGGTGGCCCTCGCCGCCCTCGAGCCCGGCACCGGCGGGTTCCACGAGCGCACGGACGCCGGGGACTGGTCGACTTTTCAGCCTTTCGCGTCGTTCCCCAACCTCGACCTCAAGGATCCGAACCTGCGGATGCTCGACCTCGACGGCGACGGCATCGCGGAGATCGTCGTCACCGGCGATGACGCCATCACCTGGTATCCGTCACTCGGGAAGGAGGGTTTCGGGCCGGCTGTGTGTCAGTCCGGCGGGCCTCAGCTGGTGTTCAGCGACAGCGCGACGAGGTTCTTCGTGGCCGACCTGAGCGGTGACGGCCTGACCGACCTCGTTCAGATCACCAACGGATCTGTCTGGTACTGGCCGAATCTGGGGTACGGGCGGTTCGGCGCCAAGATCGTGATGGACAACGCGCCGGTGTTCGCCACGGCGGACCTCTTCGACCCGGCACGGATCCATCTCGCCGACGTCGACGGGTCCGGGACCACCGACGTCGTCTACCTCGGCGGCGACGGGGCGACGCTCTACCGCAACCTGTCCGGCAACAGCTGGAGCGACGGCGTGACGCTGCCGCAGTGCCCGATCACCGAGCGACCCGAGGACGTACGGATCGTCGATCTGCTCGGCGCGGGCACCGCCTGCCTCGTCTGGTGGAGCTGCAGTCCCGACGACACGGGCCGGTCGATGCGCTACGTCGACCTCATGGGCGGCCGTAAACCCCACCTGCTGATCGGCCGGCGCAACAACCTCGGGGCCGAAATCCGGCTCAGCTACGTGTCGTCGACCACGTTCTTCCAATCGGACCGGCTGGCCGGCAAGCCGTGGGTGACCCGTCTGCCGTTCCCGGTCCACGTGCTCGAACGGGTGGAGACGGTCGACCACCTGACCGGCAACAGGTTCCTGACCCGCTACGCCTATCACCACGGAAACTTCGACACCGCCGAACGCGAGTTTCACGGCTTCGGCCTGGTGGAGCAATGGGACACCCAGCTTTTCGCGGAGCTGGTCACCGCGACCAACGTCGATGCCGCGTCGCACGTCCCGCCGACTTTCACCAGGACGTGGTTCCACACCGGGGGCGCTGCGGGAGGGGATCGAGTTTCGCTGGACGACACCGTCCTGCCGGGCGGGCTGACGATCGAGGAGGAGCGGGAGGCCCGCCGGGCGTTGAAGGGGGTCATGCTGCACCGCGAGGTCTACGGCCTCGACGCGCATCCGTGCGTCGTGACCGAGCAGAACTTCGCCGTCCACATGCTGCAGCCACGGGTGCACCAGCGGCATGCCGTGTTCTTCGCGCATCCGCGGGAGACGCTCGAGTCGCAATACGACCGGAGCCCGGAGGATCCCCGCGCCAAGCATGCGATCGTGCTCCGGGTCGACACCGCCTCCGGCAACGTGCGGCAGGAGCTTCGCATCGCGTACGGGCGACGCGAGGTCGTGCGGCGGGTCGACGCGGCGGGCGCGGTCACGATGGTGCCCAACCAGGGGTTGGCGGCCCTCCGGCAGGGCGACCGTGAGGTCCAGACACGGCCCATCGTTGTCCTGATCGACAACGCATACACCAACGCGATCGACGACCCGGCCGAGTATCCCGACGACTACCGCGTCCCCTTGCCGGCGGCCGTCCGCACCAGCGAGCTGACCGGGTTCCGGCCGGTGGCCGGCGCCGAGCGGTTCGGTTTCGAGGATTGGGCCGCGGACGACTTCGCGATGATCGCCGACGCGACCGAGATCGCATACAACTCGGCACCCGACCACACCACCCGGCAGCGGCGGCTGGTCGAGGCGGTGCGAACCGTCTATCGCGCGGACGACCTGACCGCCTTTCTCCCCTTCGCGACGGCGGAGCCGCAGGCGATCCTCGCCGAGGTCTACCGGCTCGCGCTCACCCCGGGGATGGTCGACTCGGCCTTCGTCCGTGAGCGGCCGGGCGCGCCGGACGAGGCACTGTTGCCGGCTCCGGCCGCCGTCCTCGAGGGCCAGGGCGGGTACGTGTTCATGGCCGACGCGTGGTGGATTCCCAGCGGCAGCGCGTACTTCGACCCCACGGCGACGACGGCGGCGCAGGAGCTGGCGACCGCCCGGGACCATTTCTATCTGCCGCGCAAGGTCGTCGACCCGTTCGGCAACGCCACCGTGGTGACGTATGACCCGTCCGACCTGCTGGTCGCCCGATCCGAGGACGCCCTGGGCAACGTGGTCGTCGCGGAGCATGACTATCGGGTCCTGCTCCCCCGCCAGGTCACCGACCCGAACGGCAACCGCACCGCCGTGGCGTTCGACGCGCTGGGCCTCGTGGTGGCCTCCGCGCTGATGGGCAAGGCCGGAGAACAACGCGGCGACCTGCTGGGTCAGATCGACCCGCATCCCACACCGGCCGCCCGCCGCGCGCTGCTCGCCGACCCGTCGGCTGAGGCCGCGGCGCTTCTCGGCACGGCCACGACGCGCATCGTCTACGACCTCGACCTGTTCCGCCGCAGCGGCCAGCCGGCCCTGGCCCTGACGATGGCCCGGGAAACCCACACCACCGACCCCGGAGGGGCCGCCACCGCGATCCAGATCAAGGTCGACTTCACCGACGGATTCGGGCGGCCGATCCAGGCGAAGCGTCTCGCCGAGACCGGGGAGGCGCCGAAACGGCAGCCATCGACGACGCTGCCGAGCGGAGACGTCGTGCCCGGCCTGCTCGTCCGCGACGCGCAGGGGCACCCGGTGCAGGCGGTCGCCGCGCCTCGATGGGTCGGCACGGGTCGCACGGTGTTCAACAACAAGGGCCTTCCGGTACGCCGATACGAGCCGTTCTTCAGCGTGACCCACCTGTACGAGCCGGAGCCGGACCTGACCGACACCGGGGTGAGCCCGTTCCTCTTCTACGACCCGGTCGACCGGGTCGTCGCGATCCTGCATCCCGACCACACCTACGAGAAGGTCGTGCACTCGCCGTGGAAGCAGACGGCCTTCGACCGCAACGACACGGTCGCGCCGCGGGATCTCGAGACCGGCGATCCGCGGACCGATCCTGACGTCGGCGCGCACGTCCGAGGGTATTTCGACGGCCAGGGCGCCGGGTGGTCGACCTGGTTCGCCCGGCGGACCGGCAACGCGTTGGGCCTGGACGAGGCGGACGCCGCTCAGCGGGCGGCGGTCCACGCGAACACCCCGGTCACCACTCATCTCGACCCGCTCGGCCGCCCGTTCGCGACGATCGTCGCCAACCGGTTCGTCGACAACGGCGTCGAAGTGGAGTCGGCGGAGGCCACGCGGGTGGCGTGGGACATCGAGGGCAATCAGCGTACGGTGCACGACGCGCTGGACCGTCTCGCGATGCGGACCGACTACGACATGCTCGGCAGGGTCATCCGGCAGGCGGGCATGGACTCGGGCGAGCGCTGGTCGCTGCCCGACGTCACGGGCGCTCCGCTGCGGGAGTGGGACAGCCGTGGCCACACCAGGCGCGTGGCCTATGACGCGCTGCGCCGTCCGACGGATGTCTTCCTCGTCGAGGGCGCGGGCGAGCGCCTGGTCGAGCGTACGGTCTACGGCGAGGCGCAGGGCGCGGCCGGCAATCACCGGACCCGTGTGTACGAAGTATTCGACGCGGTCGGCCGCGTCACCCATCTCGGGTACGACTTCAAAGGCAACCTCGTGTCCAGCCGCCGCGACCTGTTGCGCACCTACGACGGCACGGTGGACTGGGCGGACGACCCGCCGGTGGACGACGGCAGCTTCACCAGCGCCGGCACGTACGACGCCCTCAACCGCGTGGTCACGGCGAGCACTCCGGACGGCAGCGTCTATCGGCCCGGCTGGAACGAAGCCGGTCTGCTGGACAGCATCGAGGTGACGCTCCGCGCGGCGGGCGGGCCGACCGCGTTCGTCACGGACATCGACTACGACGCCAAGGGCCGACGTGAGCGGATCGAGTACGCCAACGGCGCCGAGACCACCTACACGTACGACCCCGCGACGTCCCGGCTGATCGGGCTGCGGACGACGCGCCCGGCCGCCGCCGACACGACCGCCGCTCAGCTCTTCGCGAACCCGGCGGTGGTGCAGGATCTCGCCTACACCTACGACCCGGTCGGCAACACCACCAGGATCCGCGACGCCGCTCAGAAGGCGGTCCTGCACGATGGACAGCTGGTGGAGGCGGCTGCGACCTTCACTTGCGACGCCCTGTACCGCTTGGTGGAAGCCACCGGACGCGAGCATGTCGGGCAGACCGCCTTCGACACCAACCCGACCGCGGACCGCCGGGACCGCCCGTTCGTGGGAGTTCGCTCCGATCCCAACGACAACCAAGCATTGCGCAACTACACCGAACGGTACCGGTACGACCTCGCCGGCAACCTCGAGCGGATGCAGCACATCGCCACCGGCGGCGGCTGGACCCGCACGTACGTCTGCGACGAAGCGAGCCGGTTGGAGCCCGGTCGCACCGGCAACCGCTTGAGCCACACGGCGATCGGCAGCCAGGTGCTTCCGGACGAGACCTACTCCTACGCCGACCTGAACGGCCGCGACTCGCACGGCTGCATCACCGCGGTGAACGGCGCCGAGCTGCGCTGGGACTTCCGGGACCGGCTGCACCGCGCGGACCTCGGCGGCGGCGGAGTCGCCTGGTACGCCTACGATGCCGGCGGCCGGCGCATGCGTAAGGTGATCGAGTCCCAGGGCGGCACGCGCCGCAAGGAGCGCATCTACCTCGGCGTGTTCGAGGTGTACCGGGAGTACGACGCCGCCGGCACCACCGTCCAGCTCCAACGCGAGTCGCTGCGGGTGTTGGACGATCAGGCGCAGGTGGCGATCGTCGAGACGCTCACCGTCGACCAGGGCGCCGACACCGCCGACCCGGTGCCGCTCCAGCGTTATCAGCTCGCCAACCACCTCCGCACCGCGTCGGTCGAGCTCGACGACGCGGGCGCGCTGATCAGCCTGGAGGAGTTCACGCCGTTCGGGGCGAGCTCTTTCCAGGCGGGCCGCGGCGTCGCGGAGGTAAGCCTCAAGCGTTACCGATACATCGGCCGGGAACGCGACGACGAGACCGGTTTCGACTACGCGGGCGCGCGGTTCTACGCCTCGTGGCTCGGCCGCTGGTGCTCGCCCGACCCTCTGCTGCTGGTGGACGGCCCGAACCTCTACCGCTACTGCAGGGACAACCCGGTGCGTTACCGGGATCCCGAGGGAACCGATCCCAAGGACGCCGGGCAGCCGGACGCCGAGCCGGATCCGCGGACGTTCACGACGTTCGACGAGTTTCGCCAGGCCGTGCCCAAGCAGACCGACGAGATGGCACGCAAGCTCTGGGACGAGGCGCACAAGAAGAAATATCTGATTCTGTACGACAAGGGCAACGACGAGTTCAAGCGCCAGGCGACGCAGGCGGCCACCGACCACGGCGTGAAGGCGCAGTCGGTCGCATCCGGCAAGCTCAGTGACGTCATCGCCAAGGAGAAGCCCGACGTCGTCATGACGTTCGGGCACGGCATCTCGAGCGAGATGTCGTTCGGCGACGGTGAGTGGATCGGAGCTCCGACGCTCAAGCGTGAGCTCAAGGAAGCGAAGCAGAGTCAGCAGATCACCTTCGTGGTTCAGGCCTGCTCCTGCGGGAAGAAGAACGGCCTGGCGGACACGCTGCACGCGGACCCCGATCTGTCGAACTACACCTTCGTCTCACACATCGACGTCGGCCACGTGACTCGCAACAGCGACGTTCGCATCGCGGGCGGCAGCACCTTGCCGGAGTTCCTGCGCGCGAAGGTCGAGTACCAGTACAGCCTCGACAAGAAGGCCGCCGCCAAGGTCGTCACCGAGCTCCTGAGGGTGGCGAAGGACTCCGAGACGCTGCCCACCGACAAGGTCAACCTGGTGATCCGGGAGTCGGCCGTGCTCGGCTTCGACACCCTGTGGGAGCTCATCAGCGGCTCCGCCGACGTCACGACCCATGACGCGGTGAAGGCGCTGAACCTCAGTGCCGACGCACTGGCCCGGTTCGCCGCGGGCATCGACGAGTTCCGTACCCGTTTGTCCACCGCGGCGGCGAAGCACGTCAAGCCGCCGCCGCTGAAGCATCACGTCACCGAGATCAGGTAAACGCATCGGGCATCATCGAAAGTGGGAGTCGCCATGCCGCCCATCCGCATCACCTCCAGCACGCCGGACCGGCACGAGTTGGCGACCCTCCATGCGGGGCTCGGCCGGCTCCGCATCACCGTCGACCCCGACGAACAAGCGGCCGGGAATTTGGGCGACTCGACGCGCGCGGCCATCCGCGAGTTTCAACGGGCCGCCGGGCTGCCGGCATCCGGCGAGCTGACCAGCGAGACGCTGGATCGGCTCAACCGGGATCTCAGCCACCGGTACTTCACCGACAGCAAGACGCGGGCCGCGAAGATCCAGGATCTGCTCGCTCGCAGCGGGCACCAGATCGATCCCGCCGAGACGAAAAGCCGCCGCTTCGGCGACAGCACCCGTGCCGCGTACGCCGATTACCTTCGCGGCGCCGGCCTGGCCACCGACACGACCCTGAGCCCGGAGCTCGTCGATCGTCTGGAAGGCGACGCCCTCAAGGCCCGGCTGAGCACCAGGACCCAGGTGGGGCAGATCCACCGCACGCTGCTGTCGGCCATCCGGATCGGCAAACTGGAGCTGCGGATCGACCCCGTCGAGTTGCGGGAGAAGCGGCTCGGCGAAACCAGCAAGGCGGCGATCGTCGCCTTCCAGCGCAAATACCGCCTGCGGCCGACCGGGGAGCTCGACCCGCTGACCCTTCGCCGGATGGAGACGGTCGCCACGAGCCGCCCCAAGCCGGTCGCGAAGCTGACGGTCGAGGTGGCCGACGATCTGACCCCGGTGACCCGCAACCTGCGGCTCAACATGACCAACAAGCACGTCGGCAAGCTCCAGAAGTCGCTCGCCTTCCTGGGTCTGCCGATCGACGAGAAGGAGTTCAAGACCGCCACGTTCGGCGCCTCCACCCGTACGGCGGTGATCGCCTTCCAGAAGAGCAACCAGATCCCGGTCACCGGACACGTCGAAGGCGAGACACTCCGCCGGCTGAACGCCAAGATCGCCGGCGCCAACCCGCAGGCGGTCTCCGAGGCGTTGCCGGCCCGGATCCGCGGCTCCGTGCGCGACGAGCTCTGGCGGGGCCGCGCCGGCCTGCGGGTCCAGCTGTGGGAGAAGCTGATCCGGGGCACCGGGGCCCTGCTCGGAGAGCGTCCGACGACCAGCTCCGGCTTCTACGACATCCCCTACACGCCGCCGCTCGACCCCGCGACGAAGCAGTGGAAGCTGCCGTACCACGTACTGGTGAAGGTGGTCGACCGCGCCAACGCGGTGCTGGACCAGAAGGTCTTGTTCAACCCGACCACCATCGCCTGG
The DNA here is from genome assembly GCF_053599835.1 of Micromonospora sp. NPDC005163. Classification (NCBI taxonomy): domain Bacteria; kingdom Bacillati; phylum Actinomycetota; class Actinomycetes; order Micromonosporales; family Micromonosporaceae; genus Micromonospora; species Micromonospora sp. NPDC005163. The sequence goes on along the minus strand of NZ_JBSFYP010000089.1, from coordinate 13,153 downwards.
GTCAACTTCGTGGAGGGTGGCCAGCCGTACCGTGGCACCTCGGAGTTCGAGCAGCGCCTGACCGCAGTGACGGCCGCGGCCCACCCGGTCGGCTTGCTCAACCTCGAGGAGACCGACTCCGTTCAGGACATCACGCACGTCTCCGTCAACACCGGCCTCGGCGTCAACGACGTGATGCGCATGGTCGTCGCGGCCCGGGTCGCGGCCGAGATCGACACCCCGCCGGTCGATACGGCAGCCGTCTACGCCTTCATCCGGCAGAACCTGCCGCCGTCGCTTCCCAGCGACCTGCTGCAGAGCACCCAGCAGTGGACGCTCGTGGACCAGGTCGTCGAACGCGTCGCGAACGGGCTGGTCTTCCTCGACCCCGCCCTGCAGCTGGAGGCGTTCGACAACGCGGTGCGCGAAAACTACATCCCGATCAGCATCGGAACCGGCCGGGACGGCATCCTGGCCGCGCTTGCCGCCGCCCGCGAAACGTACGTGCTGGAAAAGCCGATCCTCATCGGTGACGGCAACCTCAAGACGCTGCTCGACGCGTCCTCGATCGACCCCGCGCGCTACCCGGCCGTGGCGGACGCCTTCCTCACCCACAAGACCCTCGGCGCCGACTTCTTCGCCGACGCCCGGAGCCGGCCGGCCGACTTCGGTGGCCTGCCCGCGATCGACGACCTCGAGACGACCGTCAGCCTCGGCGAGGTCACTAAGAACTTCAGCACGATGGCCGGCCGGCTGAAGGCGATCATCGACGACCCCGCCGACAACCGTGCGAACTCGCCGCGCGACTTCGCCAAGCTCGGCCACGCCGAGTGGGTGCAGCTCATCACGGACGGCGGCGGAGCCGTGCCGCCCGGCACCGACGGCACGAACGCCGCCGAGAAGGTCGCCAACTACGCCGCCACACTGGCCGCTCAGACCGAACGCCTCTATCCCACGGTCGCGTTCGTCGCCGAGGCCGGCCGAGGGGTCAACACGCAGCTGACCCACCTCGCCGAAGTCCAGCAGTTCGTCGACGCCGAGCCGGACTTCGACCTGCGTACCAGTCGGATCGACGCCTACGCCGCGACCCACCATGTCGCCGTCGATGACGCGGTGAGCGGCGAGCTGAAGGTGCTCCAGCGGGTGCGGCGCATCGCCCCGGACGCGAGCCTCGGCCGGGTCCTGCTGGACCAGGGCATCCACAGCGCTCTCCAGGTGCTGAACATGGGCAAGGAACGGATCGTCACGACCCTGGCCCCCGCGGGCATCGACGAGCGGACGGCGCTGACCGTTTACGGCGTAGCCGAGTTCCAGTACGGCCAGGCCGTCAATCGCCTCGTCGCGTACCGCACCGAGCTCAACCGCACCACGCCGAAGGCCATCGTCGCCCACACCTACACGGCGGCGGAGCTCGAGGAGTTCTCGGGCGGCGTGCCCAACCTGGAGACCCTGTTCGGCTCCATGGATGTCTGCGACTGCCCGGACTGCCTCTCCGTCCTCGGTCCACCGGCATATCTCGCCGACATGTTGCGGTTCCTGGAGGAGCAGCCTTCCCAGATCGCCGGCGAGACGGTCCGCAAACAGCTCTTCAAGCGACGGCCCGACCTGGGAAACCTGAGGCTCAACTGCGACAACACCACGGTCGCGCTCCCGTACATCGACCTGGTCAACGAGGTGCTGGAGGCGTTGGTGCCGCCGGGCGACCCGGCCATCGGGCACCAGACCACCCGCACGCAAGAAGAATTGCGCGCGTTCCCCGAGAACGAGGACAAGGCCGTCTACGACAAGCTGGCGGGAGCCGACTTCCCGATGCACAGCGCCTTCAACCTCTGGCAGGAAGAGGCGCGCGTCTTTCTCGACCACCTGGGTCTCCCCCGCCACGAGCTGATGAGGCGGTTCCAGGCCGCCGCCGGCCCCAAGCCGACCGACGTGAGCATCGCCGGCGAGAGCCTCGGGATCTCCACGCGCGAGACCGATCTCATCACCACGGCCCGGGCGACCGACGCGGACCAGAAGCTCTATTGGGGACTGACCGCCATCCCGGCCACGATCCCGGTCGCCGACTTCCTGGAACGCGCCAAGATCACGTACCCGGAACTGCTGCGCTTGTGTGACGTGGAGTTCGTGAACCCGGCCGGCGGCGGACACTCTGTGATCGAACGGCCCGCGAGCACCTACAGCCTCCGGGAGCAGCGGCTGACCAACCTCACCACGGCGAAGCTGGACAAGCTGCACCGGTTCCTGCGGCTGTGGCGGCACACGCCCTGGCAGATGTCGGAGCTCGACCTGCTGATCCGGGCCGCGAAGATCGGCAACAAGAACCTCGACGGCGACACCCTCGTGCGCCTGTCGCGCGTCCGCGAACTTCAGTCACGGCTGCGCATCAACGCCGAGACCGTGCTCGCGATGTACGGCGAACTGCCGACCCGAGACCGCAAAGTGCCCGAGGAACAGCAGAAGGTGATCCGGTCCGCGTACAGCCGGCTCTTCCGAAATCCGACGATCACCAACCCGGTCGACGCCGCGTTCGACCTGCCGATCGCCGCCGGCCCGCTGCTCGCCGACCATCGCCCGGCCCTGGTCGCCGCGCTCGGCGTCAGCGACGTCGACCTCACTCCCCTGCTGGGGCGCACCGACGGAGCGCTCACCGTCGCGAACCTCTCGACCCTGGTCGGGTACGCCGCCCTGGCGTCCGGGCTCGGCATGCGCGCGCCGGACCTGGTCACCATGCTCAAGCTGGTCGGCATCGACGATCCCTTCGCGACGGTGGCCGGAGCCCTCGACGCGATCTCGGAAGCTGAAGCGATTGCCGCCGGTGGCGTCTCCGTCGAGGCGTTGGACCACCTGCTCAACGCGCGGCCGGAGTCGGCCTACGGCCTGCGCGACGAGGTCATCGCCGAGCAGATCGCAGCGGTACGCGAAAGCCTGCGCAGCAACCCGGCCGCCGATCCGCGAGGCCAGGTGATCGCGGGAGTCGCCGCCGCCCTCGCACTCACCGACGGGCAGGCGGCTGTGCTGCTGGACGGCCTCGTCGACGACGCCGGCCCGATCATCGGCCGGTTCCTCGATCCGGACCTGACCGTCTCCGCGCCTCTCCTGCGCAGCTATCGCCGGCTGCACAAGGCTGGCATTCTGCTCACCCTGCACGGCATGAGCGACCCGGCCGAGATCACCTGGTTCCTGTCCAACGGCGCGGCCGTCGGTGCTCTCAGCCCGGCCGACCTGCCCGTCGACACCGCACCCGCGACATCGCTGTACGAGCGCTGGCTCGCCCTGCACCGCTTGCTCCGGTTCCGGGACGAACACGCCGCCCCGGAGGGAACCTCGCTGACCGCCGTCCTCGACCTGGCCCGCAACCAGGCTTCGGCCGGTTCCGCCGTGCTGGACGAGCTCTGCGCCCTGACCGGCTGGGACCGCGAGGACCTGGCGGACCTGCACACCGGGCTCGGCTTCACGCACGGCCTCACGTCCTCGTACCGCTCCGTCGAGACGTACCGGCGGCTCGCGGAATGCTTCCAAGCCCTCCGCCGCGTCGGCGTGCCGGCCACCCAACTGCTGGCCTGGGCCGATCGCGACACCGCGAACGCGCAGTTCACCACCGCCCGACAGGTCTGTCAGGCCACGAAGGCCCACTACACCACCAGGGCCTGGCTCACCGTGGTCACGCCACTCGTCGACGGCCTGCGGGAGAAGAAGCGCGACGCGCTCACCGCGTGGTTGGTCGAGAACTCGCTGCGCACCGCCGCTCCGGCGATCACCGTCGACGGCAGGCAGTGGCCCAACCCGATGCGCTGGAAGGATGCCGACGACCTGCTCGCCTGGGTGCTGATTGACGTGCAGATGAGCTCGTGCCAGCTCACGTCGCGGACGAAGCAGGCGATCGGCTCGACCCAGATGTTCGTCCAGCGCTGCTTCCTCAATCTGGAGCAGGCGTTCGTCCAGGTTTCCCGGGCCGCCCTCGCCGACACCGTCTCGCTCGACAGCTGGAAGCAGTGGCGGTGGATGAAGAACTACCGGGTCTGGGAGGCCAACCGGAAGGTCTTCCTCTACCCGGAGAACTGGATCGAGCCGGAGCTTCGCGATGACAAGTCACCGTTCTTCACCGAGCTGGAGAACGAACTGTTGCAGGCGGACATCACCGACGCCGCGGCCGAAGCGGCGCTGCGGCACTATCTGGAGAAGGTCCACGAGGTGGCCCGGCTAGAGGTCACCGGCGTCTACTACGAGGTCGACGACGACAATCCCTACGACAACCTGCCGCCGAACATCAACCGGCTGCACGTGCTCGGGCGGACCAAGGCCGACCCAGCCGTCTATTTTTACCGCCAATACGACCTCAACTACGGCACCTGGTCACCCTGGGAGCGCATCGATGTCGAGATCGGCGGCGACCACGCCATTCCGGTGGTCTACAACCGCGATCTGTACGTCTTCTGGCTGGTGTTCACGGAGAAGCCGCAGAAGCCGCGCAAGCAGCCGGCCGCCAAGCCCAGTGACACACCGCAGAACACTCCCGACCCGTCCACCCAGCTCGAACTCCAGCTCGCCTGGACCACGCACAAGGACGACGGCTGGACGGCCAAGAAACTGTCCCGCGAGAGGCTTCTTCACCCGTGGCAGCGGCCGCTGCACTCCTACAATCTCCGGCCGCGCTACCGCTCGCAGGAGAACATGCTCTGGCTGGACATCTTCATCTCCACGTCGGTCGAGTTCAACGGCACACGGTTCACCGACGCCTACACCGGCCAGAAGCAGCGCCTCACGGCCACCGTCTACGACGAAGCCGGTCGCCCCTGGCACTCGTCGTCCTTCCTCTTCAACGGAAACGTGGCCGGCACGCGCATGAAGGGCCTCAGCGGCCAGTACCACCTTAAAGACGCGAACGGCAACGTCTCCGACAACCTCACGGCGACCGATTCGCACACCTGGGTCAGCACCACGTTCGGCGCGCAGGGCGCCGCGATCGGCCGGGCAGCCGGTGGCCGCGAGACCATGCCGCGCACGATCCTCCCGGCCGGGATGCACTTCGAGAACACCCGGCTACGCAACAACACCCGAGTGTCGAACCCGAACGTGCTCAACGTCCTGGAGGGTACGGGCAGCATCGCGCTCCTGCGCGGCGCCCGGGCACCGTTCGATCTCGTCTTCTCCCAGCACGGCCTGCAATTCGACGAGGCAGTCCGGTTCCCTCCGCCGATGATCTATCAGGATCCGCAGCGTTCATTCCTGATCAAGCCGTACTGGCGCACCGTCCTGATGGGATACAACAAGACGCTGCAACGGCTGCAGTACGAGTTCACGCCCTTCTACCACCCGTACTCGGCGATCTTCCTGCGGGAGCTGCAGCGCTCCGGACTCGACGGGCTGCTCAACCGCCGGATTCAGGTCTCGCCGCAGTCGTATCACCCCGGCAACGGCTACCGATTCACCGAATACGCCCCGGCCACACCCTCGCAGGCGCGGCCGGCGGCGGCGAGCGACGTGGTCGACTTCGACCTCGGCGGTGCCTACAGCGTCTACAACTGGGAGATCTTCTTCCACGCTCCGCTGATGGCGGCCGTCAAGCTGACCCAGAACCAGCGATTCGAAGAGGCCATGCGCTGGTTCCACTTCATCTTCGACCCCACCAGCACGGACGGAGTCGATTCGCCCCAGCGTTTCTGGATCACCCGGCCCTTCTACGAGCAGAACGACGAGCAGTACCGGCGGCAGCGGATCGAGGAGCTGCTCAAAGACATCGGCGCCAACCTCGACCAGCTGCGGGCGTGGAAGAACAACCCGTTCAAGCCACACCTGATCGCCCGCTATCGCCCAGTCGCGTATCAGAAGACCGTGGTCATGCGGTACATCGACAACCTCATCGCCTGGGGTGACCAGCTGTTCCGCCGGGACACGATCGAGTCCATCAACGAGGCCACGACCCTGTACCTGCTGGCCTGGGAGATTCTCGGCCCGCGCCCGGTCACCGTTCCCGACGTGACCCGCTCCGACAAGTCGTACAACGAGCTCACCGCCGAGGGCGCGCTCGACCCGTTCGGCAACCAGAAGATCGAGATCCTGATGGAGAACTTCGCCGACTCGCCGGTCCAGGTGATCCGCACCGACGAAGGCGCCGAGACGATGCCCGTACTCGAGATCTCCTATTTCGGCATCCCGCAGAACAACGACCTGCTCGGCTATTGGGATCTGGTCGCCGACCGGCTCTGGAAGATCCGCAACTGCATGAACATCCGCGGCATCGTGCGGCAGCTTTCGCTCTTCGAGCCGCCGATCGACCCGGCCGTGCTCGTCCAGGCCGCGGCGGCCGGTGTCGACCTCGACACCGTGCTGGGCGGCGGCGGAGCGCCGTCCAGCCAATACCGCTCCCGAGTCCTGATCCAGAAGGCACTGGAGTACACACAGGACGTCCACTCCCTCGGCGAGCGCCTGCTCGCGGCCATCGAGAAAGGCGACGCCGAGGCGCTGGACCTGATCAGGGCGTCGAACGAGGTGCGGCTGCTGGATGCCGGCCTCGACATCAAGCGGCTGCAGGTGAAGGAGGCAGAGCAAAACCAGGTGGCGCTCGAGCGCAGCCGGGAGACGGCCGAGGGCCGGATCGAATACTACGGCTCTCGCGACTACATCAACCTCTGGGAGGGCACCGCGCTGACCCTCAGCGGTATCTCCACACTGGCCCAAACTGCCATTGCCCTCGGGTATGCCCTGGCCGGCGGCCTCGCGTTCATCCCCAAGTTCACCATCGGGGCATCCGGCTTCGGCGGCTCACCGGTCGCGGCCGCCGACATCCCCGACGGCATCAAGTTCTCCAAAGCCGCCGAATGCGCCGTCTCCACCATCTCCGCGATCGCCGGCGCCGCCGACAAGTGGGCGAGCATGGCGACCACGATGGGCGGGTACCAGCGCCGCGCCGAGGAGTGGGAGTTCCAGAAGGGCCAGGCAGGTCTCGAGGTCAACCAGTTGCTGGCCCAGATCGAAGCCGCCAAGGTGCGGGTCGCCATCGCCGAGACCGACCTCGCCGGCCAGGAGACGCAGATCGAGCAGGCGCGCGGAATCGAGGACTATCTGCGTACGAAGTACACCAACCGCCAGCTCTACGACTGGATGCTGCGGCAGGTCAGCACGGTGTATTTCCAGGGCTACCAGCTCGCCTTCGACATGGCGAAGCGCGCCGAGCAGGCGATGCGCTATGAGTTCGGCGACGACACGTTCTCTTTCGTCCAATTCGGATACTGGGACGGCTTGAAGAAGGGTCTGCTCGCCGGTGAACGGCTGACCAACGACCTGCGCCGCATGGAAGCGGCATGGCTCGAGCGGAACACCCGTACGTTCGAGATCAGCAAGAACGTCTCGCTCGCGCAGGTCGACCCACTCGCCCTCCTCACCCTGAAGACGACCGGCACCTGCCACGTGAAGCTGCCCGAATGGCTGTACGACCTCGACTATCCCGGCCATCTCCGGCGGCGCATCACGTCCGTCTCGATCAGCGTCCCGTGCGTCGTCGGCCCGTACACCAGCGTCAACTGCACCCTGTCGCTGACCAACAACGGGGTCCGGGTGAAGGACGGCACCGCGGGCGGTTACGGCGACCCACTGGCACCGGCGGACGACCGGTTCGCGACCCACGCGGTGCCGACCACGTCGATCGCCACGAGTCACGCGCAGAACGACAGCGGCATGTTCGAGTTGAGCTTCAACGACGACAGGTTCCTGCCGTTCGAGGGAGCCGGCGCGGTTAGTGAGTGGACGATCGACCTGCCACCCGAGCACAACCAGTTCGACTTCAACACGATCTCGGATGTCATCCTGCACGTGCGGTACAAGGCCGAACCGGGCAGCACCGGCCTCGTCGACGCGGCCCGGACCAACTTGGCCACGGTCGTCCCGAAGTCGGGGATGCGGCTGTTCGTCCTGAACCGAGAGTTCGCCGGCGAATGGCAACGGTTCCTGTCGCCGCAGCCCGGCAAAGACCAGGAACTGGTTGTCATGCTGGAGCGAAAGCACCTGCCGTTCCGAGCCCGCGGTGCGCGCGGCGTCAAGATCACGCGACTCGATCTGATCGTCGACAGCGCTCACCCGGACAACTACGACGTGAGCGTCGACTTCGCCGGGCCCGCCCCTGCCGCTACGCACCTGATGTCCCGGCTGGGAGGACCCACCGAGGCACACCACCTGATCGTCGATCCGGTGGCCCCGCCACAAGACATCCTCGGACCGCTGACCATCAAGATCCGGCGAACCGGCGTGCCGAACTTCCACTCACTACCGGCCGACGACCTGACGGAGGCATACCTGGTCGTCGCCTTCACGACATCATGACGCGGCCGTCGGCGCCGGTGCTGACGACGTTGGTCGACGTCATCGTCAGCCACTGCGACCCGGACGAGATCATCCTGTTCGGTTCGTGGGCCAAGGGCACCACGCACCGGCACAGTGACATCGACATCCTGGTGATCGGCCCATTCACGACCTCGTCCTGGATCCGTGACCGGGAGCTCAACGAGGCGCTGCGCGCCTTTCCGATCACGATCGACCTGCACATGCTCACGCCACGAGAAATGGAGATCGGATCGGCCAAGCCACACACCTATCTCCACACTCTTCTCGAGACCAGCCAGCGCGTCTACTTGCGTGGGGGTGATGGTGGAGCTTAGACTGTCTTCACTCGAAGGTACTTAAAGTTGAAGTATTGCGTGCGGAATAGTCCAAAGCAGGAAAAGCATCATCACAAAAAGACCATCGAGTCATTTGTAAAGGCCCACGGCTGAACAGCACGGGGGCCTTTATCTTTGGCGGGTTTTCTTCCGGCAGAGTCGGCGGCTCGTCAGGCAGAGGCCATGCCGTCCAGGCGGTCGAGCAACACCCCGTCCCCTGACTGCTCCGCGTGTCGATGCAGGTCGTACCACCCGGGAGCGGCAACCTCCAACTGCCTCGCGATATCGGCCAGACGTGCTCCGCCTCGACGCTGTACCTGCCGAGAATGTCATCCGGGCAGGTGATGTTCCCCGACTCCACGAAACCCGGGGAACATCAAACTCTCCACCAAACCCGGGGCTTGACACCACACGGCGGCCCCGGCGACGTGGACACGCTTATCGAGGAGGCCATGGTCCTCGATCCGAACCTGGCCCGTCGGCAGGGTCTACTGCTGGTCGGACACGAAGGACGGCTCAGCGACCTCGCCACCGAACTCACCGGAACGCGGATCAGACCCCTCCGCCACGGCGAAGCCGTGTGCATCCGGGGCGACTGTCTCGCTGACCTGGTGCAGACCGCAACCTGCGCTTCCACCGATACGACCTCGCCCCGCCCACCACGAACATCAACGACCTGCTCAACGAACTTGACCAGGACCCTACGGGCATCTTCTGGGGTTGACAGCTGGCCTAACCGCGCGACCAGCGGCTACTTATCTACTGGTGGTACGACCGCAACCCGGCCAGGCTTGGTCGAGGTGATCGGCAGGGTCGCTCTCTCAGCGGCTGCCCACCGCTGTTTGACTCACAGTTGCGTTGTGGGATCGACGGACGCGTTGAACCTGGGTCGGATCCGAGCTCAGATCGCCGGGGCGAGGCCGGCGAACGGGTTGGCCGGGCCGCACAAAACTCAGCGGGCCGAACCGGGTTTCCGAGCGCTACAAGGTACACGTCGTGGCAGACCCACTCGGATGCCGCCAGCTTCGAGGAGGGCTTGAACCTCCGAGCACGCGGAGGCGATCGTGGTCCAATCGGCGTGATCTGATCAGCGGATCGTGAAACCGCCGTCCACCACCAGGTCGGCACCGTTGATCATGTCGGCGGCGTCGGAGGCGAGGAATACGGCCGTCGCGGCGATCTCCTCCGGGAAGGCGAACCGTCCGGTGGGAATCTCGGCCTTGTGCGCGTCGCCCTTGGGCCCCGCCCAGGCCTTGCGGCCGAGGTCGGTGAGCACCACGGTCGGGCTGATGGTGTTGGCGGTGACGCCCCGGCCGGCCCACTCCGACGCGAGCACCTTGGTGAGGCCGACCAGCCCGAACTTGGACGCGCAGTAGGCGGCGTGCTCCAGCAGCGCGACACTGGCGGCCTGCGAGGCCAGGTTGATCACCTTGCCACGCCCCTGCCCGAGCATGACCCGGCCAACGGCCTGGGAGAGCACGAACGCACCGGTGAGGTTGACGGCGAGCGTCGTGTTCCACGAGGACAGGCTCAGCTCCTCAGCCGGCGCCAGCAGTGCCACGCCGGCGCTGTTCACCAAGATGTCGATTTGATTTGCCCGTACCGCTCCGCGATCTGGGCCACCACGTCCGCGACCGACGCCTCGTCGGTGACGTCGCACTTGAAGGCCGCGCTACTGGCGCCCAGCTTGGCGCCGCGCTCGTCGTCGGACGGAACGGCGAGATCGAGAACGACAACGGACGCGCCCTTGGCGGCGTACGCCTCGGCAATGGCCGCGCCGATGCCGGAGGCGCCGCCGGTGATGACCGCGACCTTGCCATCGAGGCCGAAATTCAGATCAACCCAGGTCACGACGTCACTCCTTCGGCTGTGCTGGGGACTCGTAGTCGTTGATGGCGGCAACCTTGGCGGCGGAGGCCGACTGGGGGTCGAACCGGTAGTCCAGCCATTCCTTGGCAAGGCGGCGCGCGAGCTCCAGGCCGACCACGCGCTCGCCGAAGCACAGGACCTGTGCGTCGTTGCTCAGCACGGAGCGCTCGACCGAGTAGCTGTCGTGCGCGGTCACGGCCCGGATGCCGGAGATCTTGTTGGCGCTGATCGCCACGCCGAGGCCCGTGCCGCAGATGAGTAGGGCCCGGTCGGCCTTGCCCTCGGTGATGAGGTGGGCGGCCGCGACGGCGATGTGCGGGTAGTAGGTGTGCTCGTCGAGGTCGATGCCGACGTCGATCACCTCGCTGACCCGGTCGTCGGCCTTGAGGTCCCGGCTCAGGGCCTCCTTGTACCGGACTCCCGCGTCGTCGCTGCCGACGACGATACGGAGCTTGGTCTCTGCCACTGACTGTCCTTTCATCGTGAGTTGACGCGAGTGTCGGCCAGCACACCGCCGACCACCCGCAGGCACAGGGCCATCGACACGGCGCCGGCGTCGGGCGTACCGACGCTCTTCTCGGCCAGCGGCCGGGCCCGGCCCACCTGGGGGCGCAGTTGCGCCGTGGCCTGTGCGGCCTCCTCCGACGCCTGGGCGGCGCCAGTCCACGCTGCGCTCAGCGGCTCGCCGGCCGCGGCGGACGCGGCCAGGCTGTCGGCGAACGGCAGCAGAGCGTCCAACATCGTCTTGTCGCCGGGTTTCGCGCCGCCGAGGGCGGTCAGGGCGCCGTAGCTCGCGCGGACACCCTCAACGACCGCGGTCGCGTCCGGCTTCGCCGATCCGGCCTCCGAGCGCGGCCAGCGCCGCGCCCCACAGAACGCCGGAGGTGCCGCCGGCCCGGGCCGCCCAGGCCTCGCCGGCGGCGACCAGGACACGACCCGGCCCGTTCCCGGCGGCCTGCGACTTTCGCGCCGCGTCCACGGCGGCGGCCGTTCCACGTACCATCCCTCGGCCGTGGTCGCCGTCGCCGGCGACGGCGTCGATCCGGCCGAGCTCCTCCTCTTTGTCCGCGACTGCGGCCGCCATCGCGGACAGGGCCGCGACGACGATGTCGGCCGCGGCGCGGGTGGCGTCATCGGCGACACCCTGCGCGATGGTGCCCTGCTCGGCCTCGGTCACCGTCCGTCGATCGCGCACGGAATCCGGCGACAAGACACCTTTGCGGTACGCCGGAGTGTCGGCGGGTGCGTGCCAGAGCCGCTCCAACTCCTCCGCTAGCCGTGTCAGATGTTGAAGCGGAACTGAGAGCGGCTGCCCCACCACCAGCGGGAACGGCCCGCGACGCCTGCTCACACGGCGTCTCCGGCTGTCACGGTTCCTCGCTGGTTGACGACGTTTCACGGCGTCTTGTGAGGCGATCGCCCGCCACCTGGACATCAGTGTCCGGACCCTGCGCCGTCGCATCGGTGATCTGCAAGCCCGGCTAGGGGCAGGCGGCCGTTTCCAGGCGGGGGTGCAAGCGGCCCGCCGCGGCTGGACCTGATCGGCTTCGTCAACGGGCCAGGTCAAGTGGGCCGGCAGCCGCGTCGACCTCCAGCCGAATGGGGACCGGCCTGGGTCGTGGGCGCGATCGGCGTGGCGTTGCCCGCGTTGACGCACCTCGCGGCGAAGATTAGCCGCGCTACGCCCGGCACGCCGACGACATCGACTCCGAAGTCCTGGCCGGATTTCTGCAATCTCTGCGTAGAGCGGATCTCGCCCCACCCCGGCTATGGCTGCGGCTGTGCTGGGCGGCCTGGCGCGCCGGAGCCGCGGTCGTCAAGGCCGACGACGGCGAGGAACTGCCGCTGGACCTGTCCACCGGGTCGCGCTCACCAAGGATGCCCTACGGGCACCCGGACCTGCTGCTCGGCCGGGCAGCCGCCGCCGGCCTGATCACGGCCGAGGCCGCTGAGCTGATCAGCGCCACCCGGTTCGGCGACGCGCTGATCGAGCACCTGGCTGCAGAGGAGGGCGTGACCGCGCCAGTCCTGCGGATGCGCCGCCGCCGCGCCGAACGCGTCGTGGCCGCCGCCGTCACGCAGGGCGACCTGTCCGGCCCGATCCCCCCGTCCGGCCGCTGCGAAGCCGCCATGGGGGCCCGACAACACCACCCGCTCGGCAACAGGCCGAGTACATACCGGTAACGCTGCGACAGATCAAGATCCACTTTCGGCGCATTCATTGCATCTACTCGGGCACTGCTCTCGCTACCAAGCCGACCACTCCAGCCGGCGAGACCTGATCCCCGCTCCTCCATGGCAAGCGCGCGGATCGCGGCAGAAGCGGATGCGCCACGCGCCTCTTGTCGGGCGGGGCTAGGTTCGGCTCAGGTCTGTTGGAGAAATTGCATGAGCTGCGCGGTGAGTTCGGCCGGCTGTTCCTCGAAGATCCAGTGGCCAGAGTCCTCGATGACGCCACCAGTTACCGTCGTGGCGTACTGCGCGACCTTGTGGGGTGCCAAATCCCTGTCATGGGGGCGCGTGTTCGCGGGCCCAGGCCAAGAGCCGCAGCCAGCCCAGGTGGGCCTGCCCCGTTTTGACGGACATCCGAGATCAGGGGACCGGGGGTCTCCGGGAGGATGTCCAGCATCATGGAGAGCATGGGAAAGAAGCGG
>NZ_JBSFYP010000088.1:0-23018 GCF_053599835.1 Micromonospora sp. NPDC005163 | reverse complement strand
GCGGAGCGAACGCCGGAATCTCGTTCGACTTCGCCGCGACCTGGACCTGCGCCAGGACCACACCGGTCGAGGTGTCGTAGGCCGACAGCAAGTGAGCCCGCCCCTCGGGCAGGACAGCGCCGGGCACCACCTTGCCGTCAACAGCGATGACCCGTCGCACCGGCGGCGGCGCCGACAGCCGACAGCCGGGAGCACAGCCAGTCGGCCAGCACCGCCGTCAACGTCTCGGCGTCGACGCGGACCAGCAACCGCCACACCGTGGTCAAGACCGGCACCCGACCGGTGAACCCGAGCCGACCCCACGCTGGCGCATCGAGATCGTCGACCCAGTCGACGATCGCGGCGAACGTGCTGGCTCCGGCCATCACCGCGCACACCGCGACCGCGAGCACGCTCGCCAAGTGATACCGGATCCCTCGCGGATCACGCGGGTCAGGAACTCGTGCCAGGGCCGCCAGCAGGCCATCGGACTCACGGCCGGCAGCCGTGGTGTCGGTCGAGGCGGGGGCGTGCTGACGGATCACGTCGATCAGCGATGATGACATGCGCGGGTGTGGTCCCTTGTCGGTGTCATGTTGTCTCAGCAACTCCGTGATCACCGACGGGGCCGCGCCCGTCCCGCGTCACCCTCCAATCAGGCCGTGGCACCGCGTACGCCCAGGTCAGACACACCTCAATCGACTACGCAAAGACCCTGGGCCAGGGGTCGCTTGCTGTCGCGGGCGTGGTGGCGGTTGACGGCGGCGATGTTCGTGACGCCGGCGAGGCGTAGTGCGCCGATGGCGGCGTTGCGCAGGACGGCCATGACGTGGGGTCCGTTGCCGGTGCGGATCTGAGTGAGCGTCCGGGAACTTCGGTCACCAGTTGCCGGTGCGGGCGAGTCGGCGTGACATTGTCATGATCATGGCGATGTAGATCATGGCCTCGTGGTGGCCGGGCTTGGTCTCATAGTCGCGTACGCAGCGGCGATGCTTGCTGATCCAGGCGAACGTTCTCTCTACCACCCACCGGCGGGGCAGGACGACGAAGCCCGGCTCGGTGCGTTTGACGATCTGGACAGTCAGGTGCAGGACGTTGCGGGCCCAGACGAGCAGCCGTCCGGCGTATCCGGCATCGGCCCAGACCAGGGCGATGGTGGTGAAACGTTCGCGCAGGCGGGCCAGTAGTCGGTGGGCGGCGCCGCGGTCCTGGATGCCGGCCATCGTGACGATCACGGCCAGCAGCAGGCCGCCGCCCGGCGACGACGCGGCCCAGGGTTACCCCTCCGCACCGGCAGAGTGCCGCTTCAACGAGGTGAGTTCCAGTGCCGGAACAGCTGCTGCACCTCCGCGTGCCAGCGGACCGCCCCGTCAACCCAGCCGGCGCCTGGCTGCCCTGTGGTGGCATTGACAACCAGCGCGGGCAAGGACGGCTCTCCGGCGGCGATGCACTCCTCGGCGACCTGGGCTAGAACGTGGCGCATCTGATTCCGGAGATCGATGCCGGCCATGCCAATGGCTTGTCCTAGTTCGCCATAGGTGAGCAGCGACCTTCGCATCGCGGCGATGATCAGCGCTGCACGTGCCATGCGGACGACCCTGTCCGTCGAATCGGGTCAACCCCAAGCCATTAGCAACGTACGTAGGCTCCACAAAGTGGCGGGGCATCGACGCGGCAAACCTTCCATCCGCCGTCGATGCCCGCTCTTGCTTGGGCGGCGGTCAGCCGGGCGGCGACGGGACCTCCGGTGGCTTGCCCGCAGCGTTGCGCCAGTCCAGCACGGCGATGAGCAGCAGCACTGCGGCGGCGGTGGTCGCGGTGGCCAGCGGCGACACCCGCCCCATCAGCGGGGCTGCCGCGGCCAGCAGGGCGATGCCGACGATCCTGCGCCGCGAGACCCGGGCGAACACCAGATGCTCCAGGCGGGCCCGGCCGACGAGGAACAGCGCCGGCCCGCCCAGGATTGTCGCCAGCCACGACGGGTGTGTCACGTGGGTGTGGCTGTGCTGCACGATCTCATATCCGATTGCGGTGGTGACGATGCCCAGCACCATCAGCGCATGCGCGAACCCGACCCGTCGACCCCACCCCGCGGGATCGTCTGCCGCGTCGAGGGCCTCGGGCAGCAGCTCACCGGCCTTTTGGAAGTACACCCGCCACAGCAGCGTCGTGGTGGCGAAAGCGATCACCAGGCCAGCAGTCTTGTAGAGGTCGTGCGGGTGGGTGCTATAGCTGGTCCCGACGGCGAGGATGCTCGCACCGAGGGCGATCATCAACAGCTGTTGGTTCCGGTCCGCCAGGTAGTGCCCGGCGAGCTGCCAGATGGTGTTCTGACGCCGACCCAGCCCGGGCAACGGCCAGCCCAACCTCGCCGATCCCAGATCCACCACCGCCGCCACCGCCCACCACACCAGCTGGGCGGCGCCGACGGCCACCCCGCCGCCTACCCAAAACACCCCGGCCAGGCATAACCACGCCGTTACCCGCCAGTACAACCGGCGCAACCGGTGCGACCGCAGACCCAGCGACATCACGGCCGGGCGCGCCACCCGTGCCGTCACGAACACCACCGCGAACACCAGACCTTCACCGGCGAACGCCCCCGGCACAGCCGTCCCCATGATCATCATGGCGAAGGTGCTGAGCAGCAGCATCACCCGAGTGCCCGCGCCGCGTGGCTCGAACCGGCCGGTGAGGTACGCGGTGGTGGTCCACAGGTACATCACCGATATGAGCAGCAACACCGTCCGGCCGGCATTGCCCCACCGCTGCGCCGGGTCGTCGCTGAGGAAACCGGGCAACGACCCCGCGACCACACGGTCGAACGCGAACACCACCGCCAGATCGAAGAACAACTCCACGAACGTCGCCTGCTGCGCGCTGCCGCTCCGCCGCAGCAAACCCACCGCCCGACCCGCGGCCTGCCGCCGCCCGGCAAACCGGCTGCCCATTTGCCCCATTCAACTGCCCGGCAGGCCCGAACACACCCGATACCGCCAAGTCAACCGCCGCTCTTGAACGCATAACCGCTCGCTGCCATCCCGTCTGCCGCCGACCCACACCTCGGAGGAGGGCACTGTTGCGTTGAGCGTTGGCAAGATCGAGGCAGGCTTGAGCAGTGACGTCATCGACCCGGCCTGACCCGTGGCTGCCTCCGAAGTCGGCGTTCGCCGGGTTCCGGTTCCCGCCCGAGGTGATCGTGGTCGCGGTCCGCTGGTATCTGCGGTTCAACGCTCAACGCAACAGTGCCGTTGTATGTCACGGCACGAAATGATCGCCCATTGTGGGCGAAGGACAGCAAGAACTCTTGACAGTTGAAGATCGAAAGCTGTGCGACAGCCTCGTGACTCTCGCGCGGAGGTGCCGAAACCCTCGGCGGACGCGGGCGGGTGACAGACGCTGCGGTGGTGCGGGTTTCTCCCAGGGCCAGCGCAGGTCGGCGGCCAGGGCGCAGGTCAGACGGAGCTGGGTGTAGGCGGCGAGGATCATCCAGGTCCAGCGGTCGGCGGCCTGTGGCGTGCGGATCTTCGGGCAGGTGGATCCGAGGCGACTGCTCGGCTTGTCCACCGTCAGCCAGGTCGGCTTTCTCCTCGTGCCGGTCGTGGCCGCCGGCCGCAGCGACCTCGCCCTGCCCTCGCTGCTGGTCTACCTCACCGGTAACGTGGTCACCAACATCGCCGCGTTCGCTGCCACCGCGGCTCTGCCCGAGTGCCGGGACCTCGCCCACTGGCGGGGGGTCGCGGGCCGTCGGCCGGGGTTGGCGGCAGCGCTGCTGGTGGCCCTGCTCGGCCTGGTGGGAACCCCACCCACCGCCGTGTTCGTCGGCAAGCTCACGACAGCGACCGCCGCGTGGGACGGCGGCTACGCCTGGCTCGCGGTCGTCGTCTTCGCGAACAGCGTGGTCAGCCTGTTCTACTACCTGCGCTGGATCATCCCGACCTACCGCGAGCCCGCGCTCGCACCGCCGGGCAGCGATCACTCCCCGTCCCATGACAAGCCAGGGAGGCCGTGGTCGGCGAGGGTTGCGGTGACCGCTGCCGCACTCAGCCACGCCGTGGGTGTCGGCCGCGGGCCTGCTGTGGGACGCGGCGGCGTCGCCCTAGACGCTGGACAGACGGTCCGGTGAACGAGGCGGGAACCGCCGGTGACCGCCAGCCGCGACCCGCTGACCAAACAGGGCGAATACGCCGATCTGCCATAGGTCTAGTAGCGAACGGTCGAACCCCATATCACCTGAAAGGCTGAGTTAATCGATCACCGGTTCGCAGTTGGCCTGCTGGGCCGTTCCGACCCTGCCCTCCGGCGCGCGACGGAATGACCTGTTTGCCAGGACGGCGAGGATCCTCCCCATCGCCGCCGGAGCCAGCCTGAGGCTCCCCTTGCGGCCGAGCAAAGTGTGGTCACCGCCACATGATCACCGTGTGTAACCGCTGCTGACCCTGCTTAGCCTCGTCGGATGCATAACGACGGCAACCTCGACGACCATCACGGCCTCGGCGGACCGACTGACCGTTCGGACGATGCTACCTCCACCGACCGGACAGACGGACGGTTTCAGCCTCGGCTGTCCAGGGCCGTATCGCGGCTCAACGGCCTCGTCGGTCTCGATAACCAGGCCGCCGACCGGCGGCACCGGAACCGCATGGCGATGGTCACCGGTGCAGCCTGCTGCCTCGGACTGGTCGGCTTCGCCCTGATTCCCGCCAACCCCGCCGGCCAGTCACCGGCCCCCGACCAGCGTGCCGAGATCGCCCAGCGGGCGGAACCTGACGCCGCCTCCCGCGCGATGGCCCGCGAGTCCGCCGCCCCGGTCACCGAAAGCCCCGCCCCCGCAAGCTCCCCGTCACCGACGGCCAAGCCCACCCCGGAGGCGAAGGCGACCGCGAAGGCGACCGTGAAGCCCAAGCCCACGCCTAAGCGGATCGTCCCGGTCGCCGGGCTGGACCAGGCCCAGATGGACAACGCGACGACGATCGTCCGCACCGGCCAGAAGATGGACGTGCCGCGCAAGGCGCTGGTCATCGCGGTAGCCACCGCCATGCAGGAGAGCAACCTGTACAACTACGCCAGCGGCGTGCTGCCGGAGTCGCAGAACTACCCGCACCAGGCGATCGGCTGGGACCACGACTCGGTCGGGCTCTTCCAGCAGCGGCCCAGCTCCGGCTGGGGCGCGATTCGGGACCTGATGAAGCCCGAGTACGCCACCCAGCAGTTCCTCACCGCACTATCGGAGGTTCCCGGCTGGCAGGACCTTCCGCTGACCGTCGCGGCGCAGACGGTGCAGGTGTCGGCGTTCGGATGGCTGTACGCCCAGCACGAGTGGCGGGCCACCGAGGTCGTGGACGCCGTCCTCTCCTGACGACCGCCCCCGAGCGGCTCCTGCTGGGTCAGCTGCCGCTTCAGCACGACCGTGCCTGACTGTCGAGATGGACCGTCGACGCGGCCTCAATCCCGGTAGTCGAGCGTGGCCATCATGCCGGCCTCGGCGTGGTAGACGTTGTGGCAGTGGGCCATCCAGCGGCCCGGGTTATCAGCGTCGAAGTCGACGGTGACCGTCCGGCCGGGAACGACGATGACGGTGTCCTTGCGGACGCCGCCACCGGCCACGGCGAAGGTGTGTCCGTGCAGGTGCATCGGGTGAAACATGTGGCTGCGGTTGACGAATTCCAGCCGCACCCGCTCACCCAGCCGCGCCGGCAGTGACGCGGCGTCGTGGTAGGTGGCTCCGTTGATGGTCCACCGGTAGGGGCTCATCGCCCCCAGCTTCAGCGGGTGCACTCGGTCCGGTCGCCGCCGGCCGGGCATACCTGACGGCCCACCTCTTGCTGGCGCTTAAGGGAGTGGCATGAGGCGGGCCGAGACGAGCACGTCGATGACCTGCCCGTCCTGGTCGACCGCCCGGTACACGTACCGCCACACCCAGTTGACCTTGACGTACGTCTCATCGACATGCCACCTGTCGCCTGGTGAGTGCCGGCAGAAGCGGGCGGCGTCGGCCAGCAGTGGGGTGAACCGCTGCATCCAGCGGTAGACGGTGACGTGGTCGATCTCCACGCCGCGTTCGACCAGCAGCTCTTCAACGTCGCGATAGGACAGGCTGTACCGCAGGTACCAGTGCACCGCGACGACGATCACCTCCGGCGGGAACCGGAACCCGGCGAACGCCGACTTCGGCGGCAGCCATGGGCCAGGTCGGGTCGATGACGTCACTGCTCAAGCCTGCCTCGATCTTGCCAACGCTCAACGCAACGGAGCCAGGTCGGGTGTTCGGCGAGTTCTTCGCAGGTCATGCCGTGTTCGCGGGCCTGCTGTCGCAGCCGGGCGGCAGCCCGATCGCGTTACCTCGCAGCAAAGGCTTGACTTTCGCCAACAGAGTTGGCAACAATTCTGCCCACTATTCCATCGACAAGTTGAAGGGAGGGCTGCGTGACCATCGTTGCGATGCCCGGGCTCGGTGAAGCCGGACGCCGGTACGCCTTCGACCTGCGCGCTCGCGGGTACCAGGTACAGGGCGTTGACCCTTATGTCGAACTCGGCGACGACCGGGTGGATCAGTTCGCCACGGTCGACGAGGCGGTGGCCGAGTCCGACCTGGTGATCGGCCTCGTCGGAGCCCGCGCCGCGGACGAGGGCGTGGTGGTGGTCGCGGCGGACCGCGTCGGCGAAGTGGTGGCGGCGAGCCAGGCCCGTGAAGCGAACGTGGCCACCGCCCGCCAGAGGTACCTGGCGGACGTGCTCTCCTGCGATCTACAGGGGTTTCGTACGGCTGACGAAGGGATGTCGACATGAAGGTCGACGTCCAAGGACTGACCCTGAAGTACGGCGACGCTGTGGCGGTTTCGAACCTGGACCTGACAGTGGGCGACGGTGAATCCCTGGTTCTCCTCGGGCAATCCGGCTGCGGCAAAACCAGCACCATGCGGTGCATCGCCGGGCTGGAGACACCAACTTCGGGCGTCATCAGTATCGGCGATCAGGCGGTATTCGACAGCGCTAACGGAGTCAACCGGGCTCCGCACACCCGCAACGTCGGCATGGTGTTCCAGTCGTATGCGATCTGGCCGCACATGACGGTCTTCGACAACGTCGCCTTCCCGCTGAAGATGAAGCGCCGTAAGAAGGCCGAGATTCGTGCCGTCGTCACCGAGACCCTCGACCTCGTCGGCCTGGCGCACCTGGCCGACCGCGGCGCTAGCCTGCTGTCCGGTGGGCAGATGCAGCGGGTGGCGCTGGCCCGCAGCCTCGCGATGCAACCGTCGGTCCTGCTGCTCGACGAACCGTTGTCCAACCTCGACGCCCGGCTGCGGCACAGGCTTCGGTTGGAACTGCGCGAACTACAGGTGCGGCTCGGCCTGACCTCGGTGTACGTCACCCACGACCAGGACGAGGCGATGGCGCTGGCGGACCGGATTGCGCTGATGCAGCACGGCCGGATCGTTCAGGTCGGCAAGCCTGAGGAGATCTACGCCCACCCCAAGAACGCGTCGATCGCCGAGTTTCTGGGGGTCGACAACCTCTTGCCGGTGACGCGTTCGGACACCACGAGCGTTCAGCTCACCGCCACCGGACAGACGCTCAAGGTCGAGCCGTACCAGGGGGATGGCGGCCCACTGCGGGCCTGCATCCGGGCCGAAGACGTGCAGATTTCCCGGGAACCGACCGGCGACGCGAACACGTTACGCGGCACGATCGTGAGCCGCGCGTTTCAGGGCTCCGTGGTTGCGTATCGGGTACGGATCAGCGACGGGGTCGAAATCGATGCCGTGCTGATGAAGTCGGCCGGGCATTCGTTCTCCATCAACAACCAGGTCAGCGTATCGCTGCCACCGGACGCCATCCAGGTCCTGCCCCTGGAGGCGTCATGACGGCCGCCGCCCCCTCCCCGACGGATGTCGACCCCAACCCTGCCGGCGTCGACCGCCCCCGCGTGGGCGTCGACCGCTCCCCGTTCAGGCGCCGCCTGTCATCGCTGCGAACCGCAACAGTTCCCGTCACGCTGCTGATCATCCTCGCCGTCCTGATCCTGGCTCCGGTCGGATTCGTGGCGCTCGCCGCGTTCACCACCAAGACCCCGCGGCCGGGCAACATCGGGTTCGACCTGACCATCGAGAACTTCCGGACCGTGTTCAGCAGCGGATCGCTGCAGGCGACCTGGAACTCGCTCAAGGTCGGAATCAGTGCCTCCGTCCTCGCGCTCCTCATCGGCGGTTTCCTGGCGTTCGTCACCGCACGCACGAACGTGTACGGGCGGCGCTTCCTATATCTCGTCGGGTTCGTCCCGATGCTCCTACCCTCGTACGTCGGAGCGCTCGCCTGGTCGGTGCTTGGCGGCAAGAACGCCGGGCTGCTCAATATCGCACTGCGCGACTTCGGACTACCCGGCTTCGTCAACATCAACAACCTGTCGGGCCTGGTGCTCGTGCTGGCGTTGTACTACGCGCCGTACGGGTTCCTGCTGATGCACGGCGCACTGAGCCTGATGAACCCGGAACTGGAACAGGTCGCAAACCTTCACGGCGCCCGGCCCGGCCAGGTGCTCCGAACCGTGACGTTTCCGCTGGTCACACCCGCGATTCTGGGCGCCGCCGTGCTGACATTCGTGCAGACCGTGGAGAACTTCCCGGTGTCGCAGATCATCGGCGGAGCGGCCGGCGTCGACACCCTACCCACCTACGTCTACCGGCTGATGAACTCCACACCGACGCGGGGGAACGAGGCCGCCGCGGTAGCGATCGCCCTGGTGGCCGTGGTGCTCGTAGTGACCGCGGTACAGCGGCGCATCCTGGCACGGCGGAAGTTCACCACGATCTCCGGAAAAGGCATGCGGCCCCGGCAGATCGACCTCGGCAGGTGGCGCCTTCCGGCTTTGCTCGCGGGCCTGATGTACTTCCTGCTCTCCAGCGTCCTGCCAGTGCTCGCGCTGCTGTTCGTCTCGCTGCACTCCTCGCCGTACATCGGCACGATTACCGGCGCTTTCACCCGATCCGATGCCTTCACGGCAAAGACCTACGTGAACGTGCTGTCCTCTGCGATCACACAGCGCGCGACGGTCAACAGCGTCCTCGTATCGGTGGCGGCTGCGGCACTTGGCACGGCATTAGCGTTCGTGGTCGCGTACGTGGTGCACCGCACGATACTGCCGGCGCGGCGACTGCTCGAGTACGTCTCGATGCTCCCGCTCGCGATCCCGGCGATCGTGCTCGGCCTCGGCCTACTGTGGACCTGGCTGATCGCACCGGTTCCGGTCTACGGGACGCTGACGGTGATGGTGATCGCGTTCACCGCGGCACAGATGCCACAGGGATTTCGCGGGGTGGCCTCGTCGATCGTCCAAGTGGACCGGGACCTCGAGGACTCCGCCGTGATGCACGGCGCCTCCCGCCCCCGAGCGGTTGCCGCGATCACTGCGCCGCTGCTGCGGGTCGGCCTGACGTCCACGTTCCTGCTCCTGCTGATGCTATCCATGCGGGAGCTGACCGTTCCACTCTTTCTGTTCACCTCCGACACTCGGCTGTTGTCCATTGTCATTTTCGACGACTTCGACAACGGCATCCTGCAACGGGCCGCAGCCACCAGCCTGCTGTATTGCGTGGTGATCCTGGCCCTGTCCGTGTTGGCCAGGCGTTTCGGCGCCAAGGAACTCAAGTAGCCCTCACCCCTGGAGTCGTCCATGAGATTTCGCCGTCCCCCTCTCAAGATTCTCGTCCCGGCTCTGATCGCCGGGCTTGTGATGTCCGCGTGCGGGCAGCCGAGCGAAACTGCGAAGGCGTCCGAGTTGATTGTCGGAGGCGAACTGATCGCCGACGAGGGTCTGTACGCAGCTGCCAAGAAGGAAGGCTCGCTGGTTTTCTACACCGGCGGCAGTGAGCAGTCGGAGAAGGCGGTCACCGAGGCGTTCACGAAGACCACCGGGATCGAGGTGGAAATCGTCCGGCTCGCGCCGAACAAGCTGACCGAACGGATCCTCTCCGAGTCGGGCGCTAAGAAGCTCGGCGCCGACGTGATGCGTACCTCCGGCGAGGACATCATCCTGGAGCTGGCCAAAGCCGGCGCGTTCCAGAAGACGAAGCTGTCGGAGCCGATCCAGAAGGCTGCGGGGAAGGCCGTCGGGCAGGACGGCCTCTATTTCGCCAGCTTCGACCGGGTCTATTCGTTTGCCTACAACCATGCCGCCGTGGGAGCGGGCAAGGGACCGCAGAACTGGGCGGACCTGTTGGACAGCAAGTGGAAGGACAAGCTGTCGATAGTTCAGGTCGGGGCCGGCGGAAGCACCGCGGCGCTTACCCGCTTCCAGCTCGACAAGCTGGGTGGGGACTACCTGAAGTCGTTCGCGGCCAACAAGCCCAGAATCTTTGACTCCTCCGCTGGCCAGACCGACGCGCTGACGCGCGGCGAGGTGTCGGTGGCGACGATGCCGGTGGCGACGGGGATCGGCGCCATCGCGGACGGTGCACCGCTGACGATCGCCGTGCCCGAGGAAGGCGCTGCCGGCTACCCCTTCTACATCGGGGTCGGCGCCCAAGCGCCGTCGCCGAACGCCGCCCAGGTGTTCGCCAACTGGTTGTTGTCGAAGGAGGCGCAGGAGATCGCCGCGAGCCAAGGCGACTACCCGGTCCGCACCGACGTCAAGACCCCGAAGATCGGCGACACGGAACTCCCCGCCCCCGACAAGGGGTGGCTGTACCGTGCGGACACCCAAACCACCCTGGAGCATGTCGAGCAGGACGCCAAGCTGTGGCGCGAGATCTTCGGCTACACCGGCTGATGCCACCCTCCGACGGCTCGGCTGCCACAGGCTGGATCGCACCCGCCGTGGCAGCCGAGCCGCGGGAGCATGTGCACCGATCCATCAGAACCTCGAACGGGGAAGGCACTTTGATGACGCTTGCCGATCGCATTCGTGAGGCGATCTTCTCCGGCGACCTGGCGCCGAATCAACGACTGATCGAAGCTGACCTGTGCGCGCAGTTTCAGGCTTCCCGATCGCACATCCGCAATGCCCTGACCGATCTAGTCGGCGAGGGCATTGTGGAGCGGATTCCGAACCGTGGCGCCAGGGTCAGGGCGATCACCGTGGAGGAAGCGGTCGCGATCAACGAGGTGCGCATGGTGGTGGAGGGCCTGTGCGCGGCGAAGGCGGCGGCACGGGTGACCGACGACCAGGCCGAACTCCTGCGTGCCATCGGCGAGCGTATGACGTCGGCGGTGATGTCCGGAGATCTGATCGGGTACTCGAACTTGAACAAGGAACTGCACTCGCTCATCGGGAGAATCAGCGGACAGACAGCGGCCTGCGAGGTCATCGAACGGCTGCGCGGTAACCTAGTACGCCATCAGGTTCGGCTGGCGCTGCAGCCTGGTCGGGCATCGGAATCCCTTCCGCAGCACCTCGCGATCATCGAGGCGATCTGCCACAAGGATCCCGATCGGGCTGAGGCCGAGATGCGAACGCATCTCCGCAATGTGATCGAGGCACTGGAAGCCGCGAATCCCGCGGCGGAACACGCCTTCCCGCCCGGAGTGTGACGAAATGATGACGACCTCTGGCGTGCCCTGCGTCGTGATGCGCGGCGGCACGTCCAAAGGCCTATACTTCCTGGCCTCTGATCTGCCAGCGTCGCCCGGGGCGCGCGACGACCTCCTGCTGCGCCTGATGGGCTCGCCGGATCCGCGGCAGATCGACGGACTCGGCGGCGCACACCCGCTGACCAGCAAGGTCGCGGTGGTCGCGCCCGGTGCCGAACCCGGCTCCGTGGACTACCTGTTCCTGCAGGTGCAGGTCGACCAGCCGCTGGTATCCGATCAGCAGAACTGCGGCAACATCCTCGCCGGTGTGGCACCGTTCGCGATCGAGCGCGGGCTCGTCGCGGCGCGACCCGACGTCACCACGGTTCGCGTCAACCTGCTCAACACCGGCGGGGCCGCGGTGGCCACAGTGCAGACACCCGGAGGTGCCGTCAGGTACGACGGGGACGTCGCGATCGCCGGTGTTCCCGGCACCGCGGCACCGGTCATCCTCGACTTCGAGAACACCGCCGGCTCCTCGTGCGGTGCCCTGCTGCCGACCGGTGAGATCTGCGAAGTGATCGACGGGATCAGCGTCACCTGTATCGATAATGGGATGCCGGTGGTGGTGATGCCCGGTGAGCATCTCGGAATCACCGGGCAGGAGAGCCCAGCCACCCTGGAGGCAGACCCCGACCTGCGGCGACGCCTGGAGTCAGTGCGCTTGGAAGCCGGTCGCCGGATGGGGCTGGGCGACGTAACCCTCAAGACGGTACCGAAGCTCACCATGGTGTCCCCGGCCCGCGCCGGTGGAGCATGCAGCACCCGGACGTTCATCCCGCACCGCTGCCACTCCTCGATCGGCGTACTGGGGGCCGCCAGTGTGGCCGCCGCGCTGCGTCTGCCTGACAGCGCCGTCGCCGGTTGTCTCGACGAAGCCTGGACCGGGCCGCGAATCAGGCTGGAGCACCCGACGGGATACCTGGACGTCGAGGTGGAACTCGACGGGGAGAAGGTTACCCGGACCGGGGTGGTCCGTACCGCCCGCAAGCTGCTCGACGGGATCGCGTTTCCCCGATGACCCGCGGCGGACAGCCGACGCTGTTCTGGTCCTTGCTCGTACCGCACGCGATCCTGGTCCAGGTCGTCAGCTACGGGCTTCGGCCGTCCCTCTCGTACGCGGTGCTCGACCTTGGGTACGGCTCCGAGTGGCTCGCGGCGGTCGCCGCGCTGTTCGCGGTGCCACCGCTGGTTCTGGCAGTCTTCACCGGGCGACTGGTTGACCGGGTAGGCGAGCGGCCATGCATGGCGATCGGTGCCCTGGCGCTCATCGGCTCGGCAGTAGCCGCGTACGCCGGTCATTCCGGGATGTCGATGCTTATCGCTTCGACCGTTCTGCTCGGCGTCGGAAACATCTTCTCGATGATCGGGGAGCAGTCGGCGGTGACTGGGCGGGCCCGGGGCCAAAGGGCGGACGCCATCTTCGGGACCTACACGTTCATGACGTCCCTCGGGCAGTCACTCGGCCCGCTATTGCTGTTGATGCCGCGGCCGCCCGGAGTTGTCTCGCCGCCGCTGGGACAGGTCGCGTTGTTCTGCGTGGCGGCCGGCGTGGTGGCGCTCGCCACCTCCCTCGGGTTCGGCACACACCATCGCGCCTCGCCGGTTCCAGCATCCGGATCGGCGGAATTCTGGTCGGCCCGGCGACTGCTCGCCATTCCGGGCATGTCCCGGGCGCTGCTGGTCGGCGGCCTGATCCTAGCCTCCATCGACGTGACGCTCGCCTACCTGCCGGCCCTGGCGCACGCCCGGGGACTCGCGCCGGGGTGGGTGACTGCGATGCTGGCGGCGCGCTCGCTGCTGTCGATGCTCTCCCGGATCAACCTGGCAGGGTTGGTATGCAACCTCGGCCGACGCCGGCTGGCAATGGGTGCGTGCGCGGTGTCGGCGCTGGCCCTGTGCGGATCAGCGGCACCGCTACCCCCGCTGGGACTGGTCGCACTAATGGCGATATACGGGTTCGCGGCGGGTGTCTGCCAGCCGATGACTATGGGCTGGGTGGTCCAGTTGGCACCACCGAATACTCGCGGGACGGTGCTCTCGCTGCGGCTGGCGGGCAACCGACTGGCGCAATCGGTCATCCCGGGAGTTTCCACCGCCGCAGCCATTGTCGGGGGAGCACCGGGTGTGCCTCGTGTTGACCGGAGCGACGTTGGCCGTGGCCGCCTGGTCGTCGTCCGTGATCGCCGACAGCAGCGCCTGAGGGCCGAAGTAGGTGCGGGCCCGAATGCCTTCGGATCGGGGTGGGGTGTTTGCGGGATCGGGCGGCGATCGCGGTCTTCCCATCGATTGACAGCACCACCGCGTCGGCGGGTGGGTGCAGGTGGAGCTGGTACACGTCGGCGCGGTCCACAAACAGCGGGTCGTCCTTGCGGGTCAGCCAGGCTCGCACTCGGTGCGGCCGCAGGTCGGCGTCGGCCAGGATCCGTCCGAGGTGGGAGACGGGATCGAGGTGCCGTACCGCCCGGCCATCTGCTCGCCGATCCGCAGGTGTGACCAGGCCGATTCCGGATGTGGTGGGGCCGAGGTGGCCAGCACGGTGATCCGTAACCGATCGGCGGGGCCGGTCGCTGGGCGGGTGGTCGGTCAGCCCCGCCCTGCCCTAAGAGGGGCGAACCGGCATCGCCGTTTCCGCACGGCGTCCACGCTGATCCGCCGATCCGGGGTATGGCAGCGTTCGTCTGCGCGGCCGCGGCGGCCAGCACGATCCGGGCTCGTAACACCGTGAGGGGGCGGCGGTGGTCACCGATCGTGGTAGCCGTTGTACCTGCTCGCGTTGCCGCTCATCCAGCACCATCGGCGTCGCTTGTCACCGTCACGTTGGCGGCCCTCGTGTTCGTGCGCTGGCCTGAGAGTGCAGTTCCAACAAAAGAGTTGACAATCCTGTTGCCAACCTCCTACCGTCGGCGCAGGATCTGCTGGGGGAGAGGGCCGTGTCGAGGACTGTCAGCGGCGAGGCTGCGGGCCGGCAGGCCCAGGTGTGGTTGCGCGAAGCGATCACGGGCGGCGAGTTCGCCCCGGG
Source organism: Micromonospora sp. NPDC005163 (assembly GCF_053599835.1). Lineage (NCBI taxonomy): Bacteria > Bacillati > Actinomycetota > Actinomycetes > Micromonosporales > Micromonosporaceae > Micromonospora > Micromonospora sp. NPDC005163. Next base: position 8,452 of record NZ_JBSFYP010000088.1, on the reverse strand, counting down.
CCAGCGGCTGATCGAGGCTGACCTGGTGAGCCTGCTGGGTGCGTCCCGCAACGCCGTCCGGCTCGCCCTGGAATCTCTGGTGGCCGAAGGGCTGGTCGAGCGGATCCCCAATCGCGGGGCCCGCGTGCGGACGGTCTCGACCGCAGAGGCGGTGGCGATCACCGAGTGCCGTATGGCGCTTGAAGGCCTGATCGCGGCGAAGGCCGCGCAGCACGCCACGGACGCCGAGGTAGCCGAACTGCGCGCCCATGTCCGGCGGATGCCGGAGGCCGTGCAGGCGGGCGAACTCATGCGGTACTCAGCGCTCATCCACGAGTTGCACCAGCTGATTCGTCAGGCCGCGCGCCAGCCCACGGCGGCCGCACTCATCGAGCGCCTCCAGGCGCAGATCGTCCGTCAACAATTCCAGCTGTCGCTGCTGCCCGGGCGGCCGCAGGTCTCGCTGGCCGGCCTCACGGCCGTCGTGAAGGCGATCACGGCGCGGGATCCGGAGTCTGCGGAGGCGGCGGCCCGGGCCCACCTGAGCAGTGTGATCGCTGCCCTGGGCGAGAAGAGCGCCTGATGTTCCTAGTGGAGAAGGAGGCCCTCTCATGAGGACTGTCGTTGTCACCGACCCACCGCGTGCCGACCTCGGCGACGCGGAGCGTCTCGGTGGGTATGGTGTCGCCACTGTGCACGAGGCGCTCGGCCGCGTCGGCTACCTGGGCCCCGAGTTCCGGCCCGCGTGGCCGGGCGCGCGCGTGGGCGGCACCGCCGTCACCGCCCTATGCTGGCCCGGGGACAACCTGATGATCCACGTCGCGGTCGAGCAGTGCCGGCCTGGTGATGTTCTGGTGGTCGCGACCAACTCGCCCTCGACGGACGGGCTGTTCGGTGAGCTGTTCGCCACCGCCCTTGCCAGGCGCGGCGTCCGTGGAGTGGTGCTCGCCAGCGGTGTACGCGACGTCGCGGAGCTGCGGGAGATGAGGTTCCCAGCGTGGTCGCGGGCGGTCAGCGCGCAGGGCTCGGTCAAGGCCACGGCCGGCTCGGTGAACGTACCGATCGTCCTCGGAGGACAGATTGTGCGTCCCGGCGACGTGATCGTCGCAGACGACGACGGCGTCATGGTCGTACCCAGGACCGACGTGCCCCGGGCGCTGGCCGCCGCGCAGGCCCGGGTGGACAAGGAGGCCGCCAGCCGCGCCGCCTTCGAGCAGGGCCAGCTGGGCCTGGACCGCTATGGGCTACGCGACAAGCTCAAGGACTTCGGCATCGAGTACGTCTCCTACGACGAGTACGTCCAGGGTGAGCGGTGAGCTACGACGACACCGGGGTGCGCTGCAGCATGCTGCGCGGTGGCACATCCCGTGGTTTGTACTTGGAGGCTGCTGACCTGCCCGGCTGGCCCGGCCGAGCGGGACGATCTGCTGCTGCGGCTGATGGGCACTCCCGATCCGCGCCAGATCGACGGCCTGGGCGGCGCTGGGGTCTCCCACCGCGGGTCGTCCGCCCGGGCGTCGTACACACGACCGGCAAGCTTTTCGACGGCACCGCCTTCCCCCGCGCCTGAGTTTCCCCACCCGTGATCCCTGTGTTCATCGACCATATGGAGACAGCATGCCCCCGTTGCACGAGACCCCTCGTCCCGAGGCCTGCACGGCCTTCCGCATCGCCGTCCTCGGGCTGGGGGAGGCCGGATCGGAGATCGCCCGCGATCTGGTAAGGGCCGGCGCCGACGTTCGGGGCTACGACCCGAGGGTGACGCCGGCCGACGGCGTCGACCCGCGGGCCGACGAGGCCGACGCGGTGCGCGACGCCGATCTTGTGCTCAGTGTCAACAGCTCTCACGACGCGATGGATGCACTGCTCAACGCGTTGCCTGCCGTGCCGCCGGGGACGATCTGGGCCGACCTCAACACCGCTTCACCGGGTATCAAGGCGGCGCTGGCGGAGGCGGCCGGGCCCATCCCGGTCGTTGACGTCGCGCTGATGGCGCCGGTGCCTGGCAAGGGGCTGCGTACTCCCATGCTGGTGTCCGGCGACGCCGCCGACCGGTACGCGGCCATCCTGTCCGGCTTCGGCGCGAAGGTCGCGATCCAGCCAGGGACTGCGGGCGCAGCCATCTCGCGCAAGCTGCTCCGCAGCGTCTTCTACAAGGGGCTGGCCGCGGCGGTGGTGGAAGCGCTGGCCGCCGCGGAGGCAGCAGGTTGCGCCGACTGGCTGCGCGACAACATCAGCACCGAGTTGGCCGGCTTCGACCAGCACACCGTCGACAGGCTGGTCGACGGGACCCACCAGCACGCCCGCCGGCGCGCGGACGAGATGACCGCTGCCACCGAGCAGCTCGAGGAGCTGGGGGTCACGTCGCGGATCAGTGCGGCAACCCGTGACCTGCTCATCGACCTGCGCGACAACGGCGGGCGATAGCGCGCCGACGTCGGCCGGGCGACCGTGTCACGCCCGGCTCTACTCGGCGTCGTCCTGCTGCAGCGCCGTGATGACGCTGGTCAGATGTGCGCGCGCGGCGACCTCCGCGTCGGCGGGTTCGCGGCGTGCGATCGCGTCGATGATCGCGAGGTGTTCCCGGAGGGAGACCTGCGGGCGACCGGCGCGCAGCGCGAGCCGGAACTGGTGTCGAACCAGCTGGCCGTTGAGCCGGTCGAGCAGCTTCGAGGCCACCGGCTGCGCCGCGTACTCGCGTACGAGGCGGTGGAGTTCCCGGTTGAGCGCTGAATACTGCATCGGATCGCCGTCCGCCACCGCGCGCTGCATCTGGTCGCCGAGATCGGTCAGTACGGCGACCTGCGCGTCGGTGATCCGCTCTGCCGCCTTGGCAGCACATAGGCCCTCGAGGACCATGCGGCACTCGGTGATCGCCACCGCCTCGGCCAGGGAGACGACCCGCACGCGGGCGCCGCGGTTCGGGATGCGCTCGACCAGTCCCTCGGCGGCCAGGTCGAACAGCGCTGCGCGGAGACTGGCGCGGCTGACGCGGAACGACTCGGCGAGCTCTGCTTCCACCAGCCGCTGTCCGGGCGCGAGATCGCCGTTCATCAGCGCGGCGCGCAGCGCGTCGGCCGCCAGTCTCGTACCGACGGCACCCTCACGGGGAGTCTTGGCCAATCCAGACCTCCTCAGTCGCGGATGAGTATAAGGCCCCATGTGGAGGCCGCCCAAAATATTGTCGACAATCTGCTCGACAGGTATTGCGACAATGTTGCGTGGTACTTAGGCTCACAGCTGCCGAGCGGCATGCGTGAGACGTGACGTGGGCCCACAAAGCGCCGCACGTCGTCCTGCCCGTGAACGGCGCTGGTCCTGCCGGCCAGCCCGACCCGAGGAGCCTTGAAACACGTGATCATCGACTGTCATGGCCACTACACGACCGCGCCCCAGGCGCACACGTCGTGGCGAGAGGCGCAGCGAACGGCATTCGGTGCAGGCGAAGCGCCGCCGGCCTACCCGGGCATCTCCGATGACGAGATCCGCGAGACGATCGAGGGAAGCCAGCTACGGCTGATGGCCGAGCGCGGGATCGACCTGACCATCTTCTCGCCGCGCGCCTCGGCGATGGGCCATCACGTCGGTGACGAGGCCGTCTCCAGCCGCTGGGCGCAGGTCTCCAACGACCTCGTCGCACGTGTGGTCGAGTTGTACCCCGACAACTTCATCGGGGTCTGCCAGCTCCCGCAGTCACCCGGAGTCCCTATCTCGCACTCGGTAGCGGAGCTGCGGCGGTCTGTGCTGGAGCTCGGTTTCGTGGGATGCAACCTCAACCCCGACCCCAGTGGCGGGCACTGGACCTCCCCGTCGCTGACCGACCGCAGCTGGTACCCGTTCTACGAGGCGATGGCGGAGCTGCAGGTGCCGGCGATGGTGCACGTGTCGGCGGTGACCAACACGAACTTCCACGCCACCGGGTCGCACTACCTCAACGCCGACACCACGGCCTTCATGCAGTTCCTGCAGTCGGACCTGTTCAAAGACTTCCCAGACCTGCGGTTCGTCATCCCGCACGGTGGGGGAGCGGTGCCCTACCACTGGGGCCGGTTCCGAGGGCTCGCGGACATGCTCGACCGGCCCGCGCTGGACGAGTCGGTCATGGACAACGTCTTCTTCGACACCTGCGTGTACCACCAGCCCGGCATCGACCTGCTCTTCAGCGTCATCGGCGTCGACAACATCCTGTTCGGCTCCGAGATGGTCGGCGCGGTCCGGGGGATCGATCCGCAGACCGGCCATTACTTCGACGACACCCGCCGGTACGTGGACGCCTTGGACCTGGCGCCGGGCGACCGCGAGAAGGTCTATGAGCGCAACGTCCGCCGGGTCTACCCACGACTGGATGCGGCGCTGAAGGTCAGGAGCCGCTGAGTGTGCCGTCTCCCGGGGACCCCAGTCCAGCGGCGACAGCCTGCCCGGGTGGCCACCCGAGGTGATGACCGGCGTTGACGCCGATCCGCCACAGCCCTCGCGGCGGCCGGGACCGCCAAAGACCGACAACCAATTGCGACCTGACTGATGTCAACAAAATTGCCGGCAGAGCTGATGGAAGGAGCCGCCGTGGACGTTGTGCCACCGCCACAGCCAGTGCGGGCCACCCTTGGCCGAGACGGCCGCAGGCGGATGGCCGCCGATGAGACGTACGCGCGACTGCGACAACATCGCCAAGGGGCGGGGATGCCCGACGAGCGGCCGGTCGGGGTCGACCTGGCCATCGCGCGCGGGTGGGCCGCACTGCGGTCCGCACATTGCCCGCCCGGCTGGAGCAGGAGCGGCTCGTGGTCCACGAGCCGAACCATGGGGCCCGGGTGCGGATGGTGACCGAGGCCGAGGCCCTGAAGATCACCCAAGCACTCACTGCACGCGAGGCCGCTCTGCATGGCACGCCCATGTTCCCGTGATGACCGTGCGCGAGACTATCGTCGTCGGTGCGAAAAACACCACCGAACACCCACACGAGGCGACCGACTCCACACTGAACGACGGCCCGCGCCGGCCGTGGCCCGATGCACCGCCCGTATGTTGACGAAAGAAGGGCACGAATGAAGTCGGTGCGTGCACCGGGGCGCAGCGATGATGTCGTTGCGGCCCTTCGCAAGGTGGTCGACGGGGATGTCGACGACTCCGAACGCCGCCAGGCCGAGTACTCAACGGACGCGTCGAACTACCGGGTGCCCCCACGGGTGGTGGTGGCACCGCGCGACAGCGACGACGCGCTGGCGGCCCTGGACGTGGCCCGCCGCCTCGGAGTGCCGATCACGGCCCGCGGCGCGGGGACGTCGGTGGCGGGCAACGCAATCGGCACCGGGATGGTGCTGGACTTCTCCCGGCACATGGACCGAATCATCGCGCTCGACCCCGACGCCCGCACCGCCGTGGTCCAACCGGGTGTTGTCATGTCCTCCCTGCAAGCCGCGGCCGCTCCCCACGGACTTCGCTTCGGCCCGGACCCATCGACCCAGAACCGGGCGACTCTGGGCGGGATGATCGGGAACAATGCGTGCGGCCCGCACGCCGTCGCATACGGGCGCACGGCCGACAACGTCGTCTCACTCGATGTCGTCGACGGCACCGGGCGGCGATTCCACGCCGGCGCAGGCACGCTGGAGCCGGTCGCGGGCCTGGACGCCCTGGTGCGCGCGAACCTGGCGACGATCCGCACCGCGCTGGGCCGCTTCGGCCGACAGGTCTCCGGCTACTCCCTCGAGCACCTACTGCCCGAGAACGGCCGCGACCTGGCCAAGATGCTCGTGGGTACCGAGGGCACCCTGGTCACGGTCCTGCAGGCCACGGTGAACCTCGTGCCCGCGCCGGCCGCCCCGGTCGTCGTCGCGCTGGGATACCCGAACATGCCGACGGCCGCCGACGCCGTCCCCGCGCTTCTGGCCCACCGGCCCCTGGCGATCGAGGGCATGGACGCCCGCCTGGTCGAGGTCGTGCGCCGCCACCGCGGAGCGGGCGCGGTGCCACAGCTGCCCGCCGGTGGCGGGTGGCTGCTCGTGGAAGTCGGCGCCGAGGCCGGTGAGGGCGTCGACGACGTGCTAGCCCGAGCGCGCGCGCTGGCCGCCGACGCCGGCACCGACGCGGTGCGGGTGGTGCCCGCAGGAACCGAGGCGACGGCGCTGTGGCGCATCCGGGCCGACGGCGCGGGTCTGGGCGGGCGGACCCCGAGCGGGGCACCGGCGTGGCCGGGCTGGGAGGACGCTGCCGTCCCACCTGAGCGGCTGGGGGACTACCTGCGCGACTTCACCGCCCTGATGGCTGACCGTGGCGTAGACGGGCTGCTGTACGGGCACTTCGGCGATGGCTGCGTGCACGTGCGTCTGGACCTACCGCTGGAGACGCCCGCCGGGATCGGGCCGTCCCGGGCGTTCCTCGAAGCGTCCGCGGACCTCGTCGCCTCCTACGGCGGGTCACTGTCCGGCGAGCACGGAGACGGGCGGGCTCGTTCTGAGCTGCTGACGCGCATGTACGGCCCTGAGGTGATCGGCCTGTTCGGCCAGGTAAAAGCCCTGTTCGACCCGGAGAACGCGCTGAACCCGGGGATCGTGGTGGACCCGCGGCCCCTGGACGCGGACCTGCGCCGGCCCTTCGCGCGCCCGATCTCACCCCGGCAGGGATTCGCATTCGCCGAGGACGGCGGGAACTTCACCACCGCGGTCCATCGCTGCACCGGGGTGGGCAAGTGCCGGGCCGACAACACCGCCGCAGGCGGGTTCATGTGCCCGAGTTACCAGGCCACCCGGGACGAGAAGGACGTCACACGCGGGCGCGCGCGGGTGCTGCAGGAGCTGACCAGCGGCTCGCTGGTCACCGCCTGGGACTCCCCGACGGTGCTCGAATCCCTCGACCTGTGCTTGTCGTGTAAAGCGTGCTCGACGGACTGCCCCACCGGCACCGACATGGCCCGCTACAAGGCCGAGGTCCTCCACCGCGCCTACGCGGGCAAAATACGCCCGCGCAACCACTACATTCTTGGCCAGCTGCCCCGCTGGTCGTCGCTGGTCACCAAGGTCCCGGCCATAGCCAGGCTGGTCAACACAGTGCTGAGGGTCCGCCCGATCGCGAGGGCGGTGCTCACCGCGGGCGGGATGGACCCCCGCCGACAGATGGTCACCTTCGCCCAAGAACGCTTCTCCGCCTGGTTCAGGGAGCAGGGCCGCGCGACCATACCCGATGGCGCGGCGCCCGCCGTCGCCAGGCCCGCGTCCTCCTCTCCGCCGCAGCCGGTGGTGCTGTGGGCGGACACGTTCTCCGACACGATGGACACCGCTGGGGCGCGTGCCACTGCCCGCGTGCTGCAGGAGGCCGGGTACACCGTGATCGTGCCCGAAGAATCCGCCTGCTGCGGGCTGACCTGGATCTCCACCGGCCAGCTCGACGGGGCGAAGAAGCGACTGACCCACCTGCTCTCCGTCCTGGCGCCTTACGCCGCCGGGGGGATCCCTGTCGTGGGCGTCGAACCCTCGTGCACCGCCGTGCTGCGCTCAGACATGGTCGACCTTCTCCCAGGCGACCCCCGCGCCCCGACACTCGCAGCCGGCACCTACACCCTCGCCGAGCTGCTCACCGCCCCCGCGCCACTGGGCCCCGGACCCCGCTGGACCCCGCCGTCGCTGGCAGGCGTCGAGGTCGTCGCGCAGCCCCACTGCCACCACCACTCGGTCATGGGCTGGGAAGCCGACGCCGCCCTCCTGGCCCGGGCGGGCGCATCCGTGACCCGGCTGGCCGGGTGCTGCGGCCTGGCCGGCAACTTCGGCATGGAGGCCGGCCATTACGACACCTCCGTAGCCGTCGCCGAGAACGCCCTGCTGCCCGCCCTGAGCAATGCCGGGCCGGACACCGTGTACCTCGCGGACGGCTTCTCCTGCCGCACCCAGGCCGACCAGCTAGTCGGTCGCCCGGGCGTCCACCTCGCCGAACTTCTCGCTCGCGGCAACTACGGCTCTACGGCAGCTAAGTGAGCTCCTGGTGCTGCGTCAGGAGGTGGCGGTGCTGCGGCGACAGGTCGCTCGGCCGCGGGTGGGACTGGGCTGACCGGGCGTGCTGGCCGGCCTGATACGGCTGCTGCGCCGCCGATTGTGGGACGGGTTGTTCGTTCGGCCGGGCACCCTGCTGCGCTGGCATCGGGATCTGGTCCGCCAGCGCTGGACCTATCCGAGCCGACGCGGCCGGCGACCGGTCACCGGGGAGATCCGCGGTCTGGTGTTGCGACTGGCCAGGGAGAATTCGACCTGGGGCTACCGCAGAATTCATGGCGAGCTGCGCCGGCATGGCTACCGGGCGGTGCCAGTACCAACTGGGTCATCCTCAACCTGGCCGGGATCGATCCCGCTCGGAAGCGGTCGGCGGTGACCTGGCGGCAGTTCCTAGGGGCCTAGGGCGTGTCCTGCCGATCATGGAAGCCAGATGATGGCAGCGATGAGGACGAGGCTGGCTCGGTACAGGGATGCGCGCTTGGCGTAGCGGG
>NZ_JBSFYP010000087.1:0-23635 GCF_053599835.1 Micromonospora sp. NPDC005163 | reverse complement strand
CCGCCGACCGGCGCCGCAGGCGCGCCCGGGGCCGCCGTGGCGCCGCCGCCCGGGGTGGCGAAGGGGACCGCGACGTATGTGTGGCAGCGCGGCTCACCCGCCGGGGCGTCGGTCGGCCCCGCCCGCCCACGTTGGGGCTCCCCGGTGGCGGCAACAGCGCCGACGACGCCGACGCCCACCGGCACCCGTAGCGTCTCCGTCTCGTCCCCCTCCGGCCAGCGCCCGTCCAGCCCCTCGGTGCACTGGGCGACCAGCACCCCATCGGCCTCCACCAGCAGCACCGCGCCGGCCCGGGCCCCGGTCGCCGCGATGGCGCTGTGCAGGATCACCCGCAGGATGCGTTGCAGGTCGTGCGTGCTGGCCAGGGTGTCCCCGAGGACGGCGAGGTGGCCGCGTAGCTGGTCCCGGCTGCTGGTCAGCGCCGTCACGTACGACCCGGTCTCCCGGGTCATCCGGTTGAACGCGGCGGCCAGCCGGCCCAGCTCGTCCCGGGTGCGCACCGGCACCCGGGCGGTCAGGTCGCCGTGCGCCACCCGGTCCACCGCGCCGGCCAGCTCCACCAGCGGCCGGGTGGTAATCCGGGCCAACCGCCAGGCGCTCAGCACGGCGAGCAGCCCGGCCAGCACGACCACGCCGACCAGCGTGACGTGCAGCGCGGGTGGCCGTTCGCTCGGCACGGAGAGCACCAGCGGCAGTGGCTGCCCGGCGGAGGGCCCGATGCGCCGCACGTACCGGCCCTCGGAGGTCTCGGTGACCCGCTCGCCGTCGGTGGCGCTGGCGGCGGCCAGCACCGCGTCGCGTACCTCACGGGATTCGGTGGTATGGGTGACCCGCCCGGCGCTGGCACCGCCGTCGAGCAGGGTGACGGCCACGCCGGTCACCGCGGCCAGCCGCGCCACGAAGGCCGGGTCGACCAGTTGCGCGGCGACTACCGTGCCCAGCAGAGTGCCGGCACGGTCACGCAGGTCGACCCGGGCGGCCAGGGCGCGGACCGGGCCGGACGGCGCGACCGTGCCCGAGCAGTCCCGCCAGGGGGTCGACGGCGCGCCGGGCGAGGCGTACGTGACCTGGCCGGTCACGTCGGTGATCAACACCCCGGCGGCAAGCCCCCGGCCAACCAGTTGATCAGCGGCGCCGGCCGGATCGCCGGTGAGGGCCACGGCGTCGGCGGTGGCGCGTAGCTGCTGACAGAGCGCGTCGACCGAGGTACGCACGGTGGACGCCGCCACGGCGAGGCGCTCGATGGAGCGGCTGCGGTCGACGGCGGCGAAGGTGGAGGCGACGAAGAACGCCCCGAGCAGGACCGGCCCGAGCACCACCACGAGGAATGCTGCCGTCAACCGCCCCCGTAGCGTCACTCGGTCCCCCCGGACGTTCCGCTTTCGTTGCTTGCGATGCTGACACAGAGCAACCGTGGGAGAGGCGTTGCGTCAGGAGTGTTGCGTGCCGGAATTTTCTGATGAAGCGGAAGTGACCCGGGTGGCGAAGCGGGACGCGCGGGCCGAGCTGCTCGCCCGCCGTCGGGCGCTGAGCGGTCCGGCCCGGGCCGCCGCCGCCGGGCGCGTCCAGGCCGAGCTGGTCGCGCTGGTACGCCGGCTGCGCCCGCGCCGGATGACGGCGTACGTGCCGGTCGGCTCCGAGCCGGGCGGGGCCGACCTGCCGGAGGTGCTGCGGGCGGCGCTGCCGGCCGACGCCGAGCTGCTGCTGCCGGTGCTCCGCGCCGACCTCGACCTGGACTGGGCGGCGTACACCGGTCCGGATGCCATGATCGCGGCCGGGCGGGGTATCCGGGAGCCGGTCGGCCCCCGGCTCGGGGTGGCCGCGGTGACCGACGCGGGTCTGGTGGTCGTTCCGGCGCTGGCGGTCGACCGACGCGGCCGGCGGCTGGGCCGCGGCGGTGGCTCGTACGACCGGGCGCTCGCCCGGGTGCCCACCGCGACGCTGACCGTGGTGCCGCTGCACGACGGCGAGCTGGTCGAGGCGCTTCCCGTGGAGCCGCACGACCGTCCGGTCCGCGCGATCGTCACCCCTGCCGACGGGGTGCGTACGCTTGACGACGGCCCGGGTGCGGCGCATGGTGTCGCGCCCCACACGTCCGCTGGACGAACCCGGGGCGAATGACGCACCATTGGCACTCGAATACGTCGAGTGCCAACTGGCTGAGCCCACATCCGGAGGAGAACGTGCCCACGTACCAGTACGCCTGCACCGCGTGCGGTCACCAGCTCGATGCGGTCCAGTCCTTCTCTGACGCGCCGCTGACCGAGTGCCCGGCGTGCGCGGGGCGGCTGCGCAAGGTCTTCAACTCGGTCGGCATCGTCTTCAAGGGCTCCGGCTTCTACCGCACCGACTCCCGGGCTTCCGGCTCCGAGACGTCCGCTGGTGGTACGGCGGGCAAGCCGGCCAAGTCCGAGTCGTCCTCGTCGTCCTCAGGCGGAGACTCCGGGTCGTCGGGTTCCTCGACCGGGTCGACGTCCTCGTCGTCCGGATCGTCCTCGTCGTCCGGCTCCTCGTCGTCCGGCGGGTCGAGCGGCGGGTCGAGCAGCGGCAAGGCCCCGGCGGCCAGTTCCGCATCCTGACCGCTGCGCCCGAGCGGCGTGGTCGTCCCGTGTCATAGCAGGTCCGGCCGGTCGGTGGGCGTTGTCCACAGGCCGGCCGGTTGTCCACAGGCATCGGCGGACGATCAGCTGACCGGGTCCCGATCGGCCTAACCTGCCGTCCACGGGTGTCGCTGCGGCACCCCGCGACGGGAGGCGGCAGATGGCGACCGGCGATCCAGATTCCGCTCGGGCATTGCGGCCGCTGCGGCGGCTCGCCCTGCCCCGCGGGCGCACCCTGCTCCGGGCCGGCGTGGTCGCCGCGTTGCTCGGCTTGGCCGCCGCCGTCCTGCACACCCCCACCGGCTGCCCGCCGGCCACCAGCGCCACCCCGTCCCCCGGCCCGCCCGGCGCGGGACCGGTCGACGGGAAGGGGCCGGCCGGCACGGTCGACGGGCCGCAGCCGACCGGCACGAGCGCGACCACGGCCGGGGCGCAGGTGACGGCCGGCCCGTTGGCGCTGCCCAGCGGCGCGGTCGGGGTGCCGGTCCGGTTGGCCGAGCCGGCCGCACTGGCGGTGGTCCGCCCCGGGGCCCGGGTCGATCTGCTCGCGACGCCGCCGGGCGGCTCGGGCACCGAAGCCGCCCTGCTCGCCCCCCGAGCGCTGGTGCTGGACGTGCTGGGTGCCGGCGCGACCGACGGGTCGTCAGCGCTCTATCTGGCGCTCCGCCCTGACCAGGCGCAACGCGCGGTCGGGCTACCCGAGGGAAGCCGGTTCGCGATCGTCGTCCGCGGTTGACCGCGCACACCACCGAGACTCGCTACGGGGGCGGCAGCCGCGCCGACCCGCAGGACGGGAGCCGGGTCAGCCCCAGTGCGGAGGGCGTTCGGCGAGCAGCCAGTCGTCGTTGCCGCCGGGCCGCTCGCCCCAGCCGCGGTCGGTGTCGTCGGCGGTCTGCTCGGGCAGCACCACGAAGTCTTCGCTCAGGTCGACGGTGCGGTCATCGTCGCCGCGCGCGCCCTGCGTGCCGGGGTCCTCGGTGCTCACGAGCGGCAAGACTAGCGCAGCCGACGGCAGCGGACCGGTGGCAGACGGTGGCGCGCCGGCCAGAAGCGACCGAGCCGCCGGCCGCGTTGGTAGCGTCGGACGGCGTGACGACCCCCAGCGGTGGCAGCACCCCGGACGACTACTGGCGGCGACCCGGGACCGGCGGCGAGGAAGCACCCGACCAAGCCGCCGCCGCGCCCGCGCCCGGGTACGCCGGCCCACCGCCGAGCGTGCCGCCGCCGGCGGGCTGGCGTCCACCCGTACACCTGGAGCCGACGCCGCCCCGGCGGCTGCCGCCGCAGGACATGGCCGGCCTCGACGTGGCCGAGCAGCGCGCGCAGCGGGTCACCTACGGTTTCGGCGCGGCGGTCGGCGTGGTGCTGGTGGTCCTGGTCTGCCTGCTCTGCTCGCGGGTTCTCTTCTGACCCCGTCGTGACCGACGGTCAGAGGGTGGTGCCCCAGACGGCCTGCGCGCCGGAGTGGCCGGTCAGGTAGACGTAGACCAGGGCGGCGATGGAGAGCGCGACGACGGCCACCGCCAACACCGGGGTCACCAGTGCCGGCAGCCGCGGCACCCGGGGGTGCCCGCTGGTCGCCACCAACAGCAGGATGGCCACGATCCCGAGCGGCACCACGATCCGGAACAGGATGTCGCCGTAGCGGGAGTGCTCGAAGATCTGGTCGAAGATCGGGCCCTGGAAACCCCGGGCGACCAGCGCGTCGGTGAACGCCTCACCCGACTGGATGGCCACGAAGGCGGTCAGCGGAGCGGCCACGGCCAGGATGGCCACCGCCCAGTCCAGCCGGTGCCGCCAGCGCGGCAGTCCCACGTACGCGACGGCCAGCACAGCCAGCAGCGGCACGAACAGGACCACCGCATGGACCACCAGGACGTGTACCGGTAGACCCTGGATCTCCTCGAACATCGACACCCTCCAGGTGGATCACGGTCAGGGGGTGGCCAGCCTACGGTTCGCCGGCCGCCCCCAGGCTCTCGACCGGAGACACGCGCTGCCTCTCGATCGGGTTCACCGCGCCCCGATCCGGCCACCGCCGACTGTGTCCGCGGCCACCCCGACCGGACGTCGGTTGTCGGCGCCGGTCGCACGTGCTGTCATTGGCGCATGTCCGGTGCCGAGGAACTGCTGCGATCGAGGGGCCTGCGCGTCACCCGACCGCGCCTCGCGGTGCTCGACGTGCTGGCCGGCGGCGGCCACCTGGAGGTCGACGAGATCACCCGACAGGTCCGCGAACGCCTCGACTCGGTCTCCACCCAGGCGGTCTACGACGTGCTGGGGGCGCTGTCCCGGGCCGGCCTGTCCCGACGGATCGAGCCGGCCGGCAGTCCCGCCCGGTACGAGGCGCGCGCCGGCGACAACCACCACCACGTGGTCTGCCGGGGCTGCGGCGAGATCGCCGACATCGACTGCGCGGTGGGCAGCGCCCCCTGCCTCGAGCCGAGCGTCTCGCATGGCTTCGAGGTGGACGAGGCGGAAGTGACCTTCTGGGGTCTCTGCCCGGGCTGCCAGGCCCGCCGCTCCGCCGACAGCTGACCGGGCTCGCGTCGGGAAAGGTGGCCGGCGGGGTCGGCTTGGCCGTGGCACTCTTGGGCGGTGGACTCCGATGACCTCGGCCTCTTCGGTCCGGGTTCGGTCACGTGGAAGGTGCACGAGGAGCCGATCCTGATCGTCGCCGGCCTGCGTTCGCTCTACCTCCAGGCGTTGCACCCGCGCGCGATGGCCGGGGTCGCGCAGAACAGCGACTACCGCACCGACGCCTGGGGCCGCCTGGTCCGCACCGCCACCTACGTGGCGACCACCATCTACGGGACCACCGCCGAGGCGGAGGCGGCCGGGGCGCGACTGCGCCGGCTGCACGACCGGATGCGGGCCACCGACCCGGACACCGGCGCGGAGTTCCGGATCGACGAGCCGGATCTGCTGCGCTGGGTGCACGTCGCCGAGGTCGAGTCGTTCATCAGCACGGCCCGGCGGGCCGGGCTGCCGCTCACCGACGACGAGGTGGACGGGTACTACACCGAGCAGCGCCGTTCCGCCGCCCTGGTCGGCCTCGACCCGGGCAGCGTCCCGGGCACCGCCGAGGAGGTCGCGGAGTACTACCGCGCGGTGCGACCCGAGCTGCGGATGACCCGGGAGGCGGCGGAGACCGCGCTCCTGCTCACCGCCCCGCCGCTGCCGTGGAAACTCAACCTGCCGGCCCGACTCGGGCTCGGCCTCGGGCCAGCACGCTGGGCGTACCTGGGGGTCGCCGGCACCGCGCTCGCGCTGCTGCCGGCGTGGGCCCGCCGGATGTACGGCGGGCTCGGTCTGCCCACCACCGCCCTGTCGGCGGACCTGACCGTGCGCGCCCTGCGGCTGGCACTCGGCACGGTCCCCCGGCGCTACCGGGAGGGGCCGATCCGGCAGGCCGCCAGGCAGCGGGCCGAACGGCTCACCGCCACCCCGCTGGCCGGCTGACCCGGCGCCGCCAGAGGTTTCAGCCGTCGGTGGGTCGGTCCACGGCCGCCCACGGATCCTTGCCCGGCGTCTGCGCGCCGGTCGGGCAGTGCCGCCGGTAGTCGCACCAGCCGCAGCGCGGGCCGGGCGCCACGGGGAACGCCGCATCCGCGTCGCCGCCGTCGGCGACCGCCCGCTCGGCGGCCATGATGTCGCGGGCCGTCTCCTCGGCCCGGGTCAACTGCCGGGCCAGTGACTCGACGGTGTGGTCGTGACCCGCCACCGTGCCGGTCGGCAGGTGGTGCAGCTCGACCCGGCGGCACGGGCGGCGGAACACCCGCTCGGCCGCGTACGCGTAGAGCGCCAGCGCCTGCGAGCCCCGGGCGTCGTCGGTGTCCAGCCCGGTGCGACCGGTCTTGTAGTCGACGATGACCAGCTCCTGGCCGTCCGGCCCGGGGCGGGAGTCGATCCGGTCGGCGCGGCCGTTGAAGGCCAGCACGGCGGTCTTGACCGCCACCACCCGCTCGACGCCGAGCGGGTCGGCGTCCGGCTCCAGCGTCTCGACGTACGCCTCCAGCCAGCCCAACGCCCGCCGGTAGGCGGCCCGCTCCTGCTCGTCGTCGCGGTAGCCCTCGCGGACCCAGGTGCCCTTGAGCAGGGTGGCCAGCGCCTCTGGGCGACGCCGGTCAGCGGGCAGCGCATACCAGTTCTTCAGCGCGGTGTGGACGCTGGCGCCGAGCGAGTTGTGCGCCCACGGCGGGCCCTTGGGCGGGGCCGGCCGGTCGACGTAGGAGTAGCGGTAGCGGCGCGGGCAGTCCGCGTACGCACCGAGCTTGCTCGGGGTGCAGACGAAGAGCCGCTCCGGCATGCCCTCGAAGCCGAGCTGCTCGGCGCTGCCGGCACGTTGCTGCGGGGCTCGGCCGCCGGCGGCCGGTCGTCCGGCTGAAGAGGATCGTCGCACGCCTGCGATCCTGCCACCCACCCCCGACAGCACGGGGGTGCCGGGTCAGGTCATGTTCACGTACTGCGTGACGAAGGCGGCCACCGCGTCCGCGATGAGCTGCACGGCGATCGCGGCCAGCAGCAGGCCGGCGATCCGGGTCAGCACCTCGATCCCGCCGGGGCGCAGGATCTTCACGATGCCGCCCGAGAAGCGCAGCACGATCCAGACCGCGACCATCACGGCGAGGATCGCCGCGGCGATGGCGGTGAAGTCGCCCAGCCCGTCGGCCTGCTGGACGAAGAGCATGGTGGCGACGATGGCGCCGGGGCCGGCCAGCAGCGGGGTGCCCAGGGGCACCAGCGCGATGTTCGAGGTGACCTGCTGGCTGGGGTCGTCGGCCTTGCCGGTGAGCAGTTCCAGGGCGACCAGCACCAGCAGCAGGCCGCCGGCCGCCTGCAGGGCGGGCAGGTCCACGTGCAGGTAGTCGAGCAGGGTCTGCCCCGCCACCGCGAATATCACGATCACGCCGAGCGCCAGCGCCACCGCCTGCCAGGCCGCCCGGTTCCGGTCCCGGGCGGGCAGCGGGCCGGTCAGCGCGAGGAAGATCGGCATCATGCCCGGCGGGTCGGTGATCACCAGCAGGGTCACGAAAACCTCGCCGAACAGCTTCAGATCCACGTGATCAACCTAGCCGCGCCGTTGTGGACCGAAACCCGGATCAGCCCGAAGCGACCTCGGTCACCCCCGCGGCGACGATCCGCTCGTACGCCTCGACACCGGTGTTGAACGCCCCGAGCTGGACGGTCTTGTGGGTGCCGTGGAAGTCCGAGGAGCCGGTGACCAGCAGACCGAGCTCGGCGGCAAGTGCCCGTACGTGCGCCTGCTCGGCCGGGCTGTGGTCCTCGTGGTCGGCCTCCAGCCCGGCCAGCCCCGCGGCGGCCAGCTCGGCGATCAGCTCGTCGGGCACCACCCGGCCGCGTCGGGTGGCGCGCGGATGGGCGAAGACCGGCACCCCGCCGGCCGCCCGGACCAGCCGGATCGCCCGGAACACGTCGATGTCCTCCTTGGGCAGCCGGTACCGCTCGCCCAGCCAGTCCGGACCGAACGCCTCCCGGGTGCTCCCGACCAGGCCGGCCCGGATGAGCGCCTGCGCGATGTGCGGCCGGCCCACCGTGCCTCCCCCCGCGCCAGCCATAATGTCCGGCCAGCTCACGTCGACGCCGTCGGCGCGCAGCAGCCCGACGATGCGTTCGCCCCGCTCCTCGCGGGCGGCACGCACCCGGGCCAGCTCGGCGACCAGCTCCGGGTGGTCCGGGTCGAACAGGTACGCCAGCAGGTGCAGCGGCACCGGCGACTCCGTGCCGGACCAGCGGCAGGACAGCTCCGCGCCCCGGATCAGGCGCAGCCCGGGCGGCAGCGCCCGCACGGCCGGCGCCCAGCCGGCGGTGGTGTCGTGGTCGGTGATCGCCAGCACGTCCAGCCCCGCGTGGGAGGCCGCGCGGACCAGCTCGCCCGGGCTCAGCGTGCCGTCGCTGGCCGTCGAGTGGGCGTGCAGGTCGATTCGCGGGGCGGAGCCGGTACGCGAGGTCATCACCCGACGCTACCCAGCGCCACCGACCCGGTTCTGTCGAGGCCTGCCCGCTCGCGACCGGTGCAGGTGGTCAGGAGCCCGTCACCACGACCGGCCGGTTCCCCGGCTGCACGTCGGGCGCCGGGACCGCCTGGGCCTGGTTTCCGGCCCGCACCCGGCCGACGTCGACCCGGACCAGCTGGCCGGCGCCGTCGACGTAGGTGGCGTCCGAGTCGGTCGTCCAGGCGATCGCGCCGGTCGCAGGCGGCCCGGCCGGCACGGCGGTCATGTCCGGTCCGAACCGCTGCAGGTCGACCAGCAGTGCGCGGGCGGCCTTGCCGACCCGCCCGTTCACCAGCAGCCACCGCCCGTCGGCGGAGATCCCGCCGACTCCGTCCTCGCTCAGCTGCGGACCGCAGCCGGTGCTGACCCGCTTCAGGTCACGCTTCGGGTCGAGTACGGCCAGGCAGGTCCCGCTCGTGTCGCCGGCGGCGACCTGGCCGACCAGCCGTCCGTCGGGCAGCGCGCCGTAGACGCTCAGCGTGGTCCGGTCGATCCCCACGGTCAGCTGCCCGGCGCCGGGCCGCCACAGGGCGTGGCCCGCGCGGTCCGGGTCGAGCCGGACCAGCACGCTGTCGCCGACGAACCGGACCGGTTCCGCGTCGGCGGGTAGGGAGGTGCGCACCGGCCCGATGAGCTGGGTGCCGACCACCCCCGCCACCAGCAGGCCGGTGCCGTCGCGCCAGGCGACCTGGCGGCCGTCGGGTGCCACGACGATCGCGCCCGCCCCGGCCAGCAGCACCTGCACCAGCCCGTCGCGCTGCGCCACCCAGAGGGAACGGCCAGCGGCGGTCGGAGCGCCAACCACCAACCAACCGCCGCCGCCGGGCAGCAGGTGGGCGGCTTCGGCCGGCCCGACGCCGGACAGCTCCAGCCGCCCCCCGGTCGCGCTGATCAGCGTTCCGTCGACGAGCAGGTCGAGGGACGTCCCGGGCGAGGGCGCGGGGGCGGGTGCGGCCGAGGGAATCGGCCGGGCCGACGGGTTCGGGTCACCGATCACGACGATGGGTGTGCCCTGCCCACCGGAGTCGTCACCGAGCTGGGCCATCACGGTGCTGACCAGCACCGTGGCGACCGCCGCGAGGGCGAGGCCGCCCGTGGTACGACGGCGCCGGATCCGGTTCGCCCGGCGGATGGCCTGGCCGGCCGGATCGGGGCTCAGTGGGCGGGGTACGGCGACCTGGTGCGAGAGGGTCTCCCGCACCGCACCATCCAGCTCGTCAGGTCGCACGTGGTAGGGACGCGGCGGGCTGCCCGTCAGGTTGCCTGACCGCCCCGGGAATGCTTTCACCGCTGCTCTCCGGTGCCCGTGCCGACCGGCACGGCCGCCGGATCGACGGCCAACTCGACCGGCAGCTCGACCGGACGGGGGGCGATCGGGCGGGGCACGGCCGGACGGGACGCCGGGTTGGTCGTCGTCCGGGGCCGGCTGGGCGCGGCACCGCCGGTGGCCGTGACCTGCCCGCTCGGGGTGGTCGCGCCACCGGCACGCGCGGGGCCTGCGCCGCTCCGGAGCGTCCCGGCAACGGCGGTCCGGCCGCCGGTGGTGGCCTCGCCGGCCAACTCCGGTGCGGCCGCGCCCATCCGCCGGCGCAGCGTGGACAGCGCCCGGGAGGCCTGGCTCTTCACGGTGCCCGGGGAGATGTTCAGCATCGCGGCGGTCTGCGCCTCGGACATGTCCTCGTAGTAGCGCAGCACCAGTACCGCTCGCTGCCGGTTGGGCAGCTCCCTGAGGTGCCGCCAGAGCAGGTCGCGGTCCAGCTGCTGTTCGATCTCGTCGACACCGGCGCGCTCGGGCAGCACCTCGGTGGGGCGCTCACCGTGCCAGCGCCGCCGCCACCAGCTCGTCGATGTGTTGACCATCACCCGCCGGGCGTACGGCTCGACCGCCTCGATCCCACCGAGCCGCTTCCACGCCAGATAGGTCTTGGTCAGCGCCGTCTGGAGCAGGTCCTCGGCCGTGGCCCAGTCGCCGGTGAGCAGGTACGCGGTCCGCAGCAGGGCGGCGGAGCGAGCCGCGACGAAGTCGCGAAACTCCTCCTCCAACGGGTCCCTGCTCGCCACCACGCACCTCCGCACCCCAGCCGTCCTGGCAGAGTGCCATGTCAGAGGCGCTCCGGTCCATGACGAAAGGTGCGCACTTGCTCCGATGTTCGGACGAAAACCTTCACGCCCCGTCGTCGGCCTTGGCCTCGTCGGCTTCCTTGCCCAGCCGCGCCTCGACCGCCTGCGGCTCGTACATCTCTTCGACCACTCGCAGGTAGAGCTCGTTCGGGTTGGGCAGGTTCTTGATCTCGCGTAGCGCCTGCTCCTGGCCGGCGGACTCCAGCACGAAGGTGCCGTAGTTGAGCGCCCGACCGGAGGGCGTCTGCTCGTACTTCATGTCGGTGACCCGGACCAGCGGCATCATGGCCACCCGGCGGGTGATGATGCCGTTGACCACCATGACCCGCTTGTTGGTCAGGATGAACCGGTCATACCACCAGTCGGCGACCTTCCACGCCACCCAGCCCATCACCGCGAACCAGAGCAGCACGGCGACGGTGGTCAACGCCCCGACGTTCTGCCCGGCGAGGAAGCCGGAGAGGTAGCCGAGCACGAAGGTCGCCGCGATGCCGACCAGCAGCGGGGTGGTGAGGTGGATCCAGTGCCGCTTCCACTCACCCCGGTAGCGCTCGGTGGGGAAGAGGTAGCGGGCGACCAGCGAGCTGGGCTCGTCCTCCAGCGGCAGCACCCGCCGGGGGGTGGCGCCGGTCGCGTCGGCGCGCAACCCGGCCAGCTCGTCCTCGGAGATCTGCGGAGGCTGGTAGCCGGCCTCCGGATCACGGATCCAGGCCCGGCTGGAACGACCCTCACCGGCGTAGCCCGGCCCGTCGCCGTAGCCGACGTCGTCCGATAGGGACGGACCGTCGGACAGGCCGGGGCCGGCGCCGTAGCCCGGGCCGTCGTCGGGCCCGATCCGCGGGATCGGCTCGGTGTCGCGCTCGCGGCGCTCCCGGTCGGGGTCGTCCGGGTCGAAGGGTGGACCGGAGGGGCTGCCCATGGGCGGCTAGGCGACGAGGCTGGTGAAGAAGTCGCCGAACCCCTGGGCGATATCGACGATCCCGCCGCCGAGCGACTTGAACACATCCGCCGCAGAGTTTGGCCGGTAGGCGACGAAGAAGATCAAGAATGCGATTCCGGCCCAGGTGAGGACCTTCTTGACCATGGCGGGCCATCCTCTCGCGCGGCGCCGGGTCCCATTACCGCAGCGGCACCCAGAGTATCAGTGTGGTGTCGTACAGTGAATATCTGCGTCCGTTCTCCGTCAATCCGGGAGCCATGTCAAGCTCTCCCGGGTAGGTACGGGGACGGTGCGCCGTACACGAGCTCGGGCGGAGTCCACTCGGTCAGGTCGTGCAGCACGACATCTTCCGCGAGCAGGTGACCCGCACTCGCCGGCCAGGCTATCGCATGCAGCCACATTCCCCGAGCCTCGCCGGCGTACGCGCTTCGATCCGTCGGCGAATTCACGAGCCACAGTGGAGTGGGATGCCCGCCGACCCGGATCCGGGCCTGCCCGACGTGCTCGGGGTGGCCCGGCCCAGGGTCGGTCAACGCGTCGGCCAACTCCGGTCCGGGGTCCGGGCCGGACAGCCCGGCCAGCCGGGTGCCCAGGCCGACGCCCGGCTCCTCTGCCACGAAGAGCAGATCGGCCGGGCCGCCACCGAGCGGCGCCGGGCCCGCGCAGGCCACCGCGGTCGCCCGCACTCCCGTGCGGTCGTCCCCGGCGTACGCCACGCCGGTGAGGGTCCAGCCGGGCGGCAGCGGCCACGGGCACCACAGCGGCGTGCCCGGCGGATCCGCGGTCGCCGCGGTGATCCGGTCCACCACGCTCGCCAGGATGTCCGCTCCGATGTGCTCGGGCACGTGCAGCGGTGGCACCGGGCCACAGTGCAGGCACCTCGATTCGGTGTGCATCAGATCCGGCGCCCGTACCGGGCCCCCGCATCTCGGACAACTCACCGCGACACTCACATCCCCACCGTCACCCCGGACCGCCGGCCCGTCAAGCCGGAACGCCCGATTCGGCACCCAGGGGCGTGGTCAGTCCGGCGGCGGCCCGGCGTGGGTGCGGATCCACGCGTGCATGGCGATGCCGCTGGCCACACCCGCGTTGATCGACCTCGTGGAGCCGTACTGGGCGATGGAGTAGAGCTGGTCGCAGGCGGCGCGGGCCGGTTCGGAGAGACCGGGCCCCTCCTGGCCGAACAGCAGCACACACCTCCGCGGCAGGGTGCCGGTCTCCAGTGGGCGCGATCCGGGCAGGTTGTCGATGCCGAACACCGACAACCCCTGCCCGGCGGCCCAGCCGACGAACTCCTCGATCGTCTCGTGGTGTCGGACGTGCTGGTACCGATCGGTCACCATCGCGCCGCGTCGGTTCCACCGTCGCCGTCCGACGATGTGCACCTCGGCGGCGAGGAAGGCGTTGGCGTTGCGGACCACCGTGCCGATGTTGAAGTCGTGCTGCCAGTTTTCGATGGCGACGTGGAACCCGTGCCGGTGCCGGTCCAGGTCGGCGACGATGGCCTCGTGCCGCCAGTAGCGATAGCGGTCGGTCACGTTGCGCCGGTCCCCCTCGGCCAGCAACTGCGGGTCGTAGCGCGGGTCGTCCGGCAGGTCCCCCGGCCAGGGGCCCACGCCCACCTCAAGCTGGTCGTCGGTCACGGTCATCAGAGAGTACGGACCCGTCCCGCGCTCGCCACCGACGGCCTGCCGGTTCAACCCAGCCCGAGCGCGCCACCGAGCCGGTCCAGGAACCGCCGGTCGGCCGGGCTGGCCGACCGGTCGGCCGAGGGCTCGCCGGGGGCGGGCACCGCCCGGCAGACCCGGGCCGCGACCGACTGCACCCACTGGCGGTACGCGGCCGAGTCGGCGGGGTCGGCGCGCCGGTGCAGGACCCGGACCGCCGCCCGGCAGGCGGCCAGCAGGTCCACCAGATCGGTGAGCCGTTCGGTCGGGGGCTGGGTGCCGTCGTGGCGGGCGTAGATCGCGGCGACCACCGCGCGGACCAGATCGCTGTCGAACGCCCGGCCGGCGGCGACCGCGTCCAGGCCGGCCAGGCCCGCCATGACCCCGCGCGCGGGCCGGCCGGGGCCCGGGGCGGCGGCGGCCACGAGGACCCGACCGGGCAGGCTGGTGAGCAGGTCCCACTCGGCGGCGGAGTAGACGGCGGTGGTCAAGGGTGCGGCTCGGCGACCGGCAGAGGGCGGCTCTCTGGCAACGGAGTGGCTCATCGGAACCTCCGGCGCCAGCATATGCCTCGAAACGGGAATAGGGCCCCTTCCCCATCAGAACGTGATGTGGGAAGGAGCCCGTCGCCGGCGCGGGTAGCCCGCCCCGCGGTGCTCAGCGCGGCTCGGGGAAGCTGGGCCGCTCCGGGTCCACTCCCTCGGGGACGTTGCTGGCCGCGTACTCCCGCTTGGGGACCATGACCTTGCGGCGGAAGACGCAGACCATGGTGCCGTCCTGGTTGTAGCCGCGGGTCTCCACCGACACCACGCCCCGGTCGGGCTTGGAGCCGGACTCCCGCTTGTCCAGCACGGTGGTCTCGCCGTAGATGGTGTCGCCGTGGAAGGTGGGGGCCACATGCCGTAGCGACTCGACCTCCAGGTTGGCGATCGCCTTGCCGCTGACGTCCGGCACCGACATGCCGAGCAGCAGCGAGTAGATGTAGTTGCCGACCACGACGTTGCGCTTGAACTGGCTGGCCGTCTCGGCGTAGTGCGCGTCCATGTGCAGCGGGTGGTGGTTCATGGTGAGCAGGCAGAAGAGGTGGTCGTCGTACTCGGTGACGGTCTTGCCCGGCCAGTGCCGGTAGACCGCGCCGACCTCGAACTCCTCGTAGTAACGGCCGAACTGCATCCTGGTCCCCTTCGACGGGCGGCGATGGAGTTCGGCACAGCATGCCTTACCGGTGGTTAAGGTGACCCGCGGGGCGCGACCCCGGCGGAAAAGTCACACCGGTCGCTCGCTCGGGGGGAGACGCAATGAGCGGCGGGGCCCTCCCCGGCACCCGCCGCCCACGCTCTGATGCGGAGAATTCTGCCCTACGGCAGCGTAGGTTCAACAGAGACCGGCGTCACATTTACGCTTTTGTAACACTACTCTCCGTGGTTGAGCGCAGGGTGATCGGCGATCTCTGCAGGCCCGATACCTGCTTGTCAAGGGGCAAGTTACCAATTCGTAGCGCTCGATCGAGTGGATCTCCCTGGAAACGCTCCCATCACGTCCGGTCACGCAAGTGCGTCATGCACTTGCGTTCCGCAGATCGGAACGCACAGACGTGGGTCGATGACCCTCAGTGCCCGCAGTCAGCCCACAGCACGTTTCGTGCCCGACCGCCCGGGAATTCGATACGGTCAGCCCTGGTTCTACGGGACGTAGACAAACCGCGGTGATCGGAGAGTGCAATGGCAACCGTTGAGCTGACCTCGACGAACTTCGACGAGGTGACCGGCAACGACGGAATCGTCCTGGTCGACTTCTGGGCCGACTGGTGTGGTCCGTGCAAGCGGTTCGCCCCGGTCTACGAGCGCTCCTCGGAGAAGCACCAGAACATCGTCTTCGGCAAGGTCGACACCGAGGCCCAGCAGGAGCTGGGCGCCAAGTTCGACATCAGGTCGATCCCGACGATCATGGCGATCCGCGACGGCGTCATCGTCTTCGCCCAGCCGGGTGCGCTGCCGGAGTCCGCGCTGGAGAACCTGATCGAGCAGGTCGAGGCACTGGACATGGACGACGTCCGTAAGCAGCTGGCCGAGCACAACCACTGAGCCGTCCCCGCGACGGCACGCGAGGCCGGGCCCGGTACGGGCCCGGCCTTCGTCGTACCCGGAAGCGCGCACATGATCACCTGCCCGGGCAGGCGGAACTGACCGCCGGTGGGAACCAACGCGGTCGGTAGATCCCGTATCGTCACGACCCGATGGAGAACCTGACCACCCGCGGGCGCGTGACCCGGCTGGGCGCGACCGCACTCGGTCTCGTCCTGCTGCTGGCCGGCACCTTCTGGGGCAGCGACGACGACTTCCCGTTCGGCCCGTTCCGGATGTACTCCACCTCGAATCCGCCGAACGCGCCCGCCCCCGACACGCGAGTCGAGGGGGTGAACAGCTCCGGGGCCGTGATCGACCTGAACCAGGACGCGACCGGCATCCGCCGCGCCGAGATCGAGGGTCAGCAGGCCCGATACGCCGCCGACCCGACGCTGCTCACCGAGGTCGCCGACGCGTACGCCGAACGCCACCCGGACGCCGCCGAGCTGGTCGAGGTCCGCATCGTCATCCGCTGGCACGGCATCCGCGCCGGCCGGCCGACCGGCCAGCACACCGATGAGACCGTGGTCCGCTGGCAGGCCCCCCGATGAGTCGCTGGCTGACCGAAGCGGTACCGCGAGGCCGCATCGCCGCGTTCCGGACCCTGATCTACCTCTTCGTCGCCGCCGACCTGGTCGTCTTCACGCCCTGGGTACGGACCAGGGCCAGCGTGCCCGGCGAGCTCTACCAGCCGCTGCTGGTCGGCCGGATCCTCCCGCTACCCACCCCGACCCCGGCGCTGGTGGCGGTGATCTTCTGGGTGCTGCTGCTGCTCGCCCTGCTCGCCGCGACCGGACGGGCCCCCCGCCTGCTCGGCTGGTCGGTGTGCGCGCTGTACCTGCTGTGGATGATCATCGCGATGAGCTACGGAAAGGTCGACCACGACCGGTTCGGGCTGCTCGTCGCGCTGGCCGTACTGCCCACCGCCGGCCGCGCCCGGCACGGCGACACCACCCGCACCGAGGCCGGCGGCTGGGCGCTGCGGGTCACCCAGATCGCGGTGATCTGCACGTACTTCCTGGCCGCCTGGGCCAAGCTGCGCTTCGGCGGGCTGGACTGGCTGACCGGCTCGGTGCTCGCGCGGGCCATCATCCGGCGCGGCACCGACCTGGCGGACCTCATCGCCCAGGTGCCGTACCTGCTGATCGTCGCCCAGTTCGGCATCGTGGCCTTCGAGCTGTTCAGCCCGGTGGTCTTCCTGCTGCCGGCCCGCTGGCGGTCGGCCATGGTCGGCTTCTTCTACTCGTTCCACGTGGTGACCTTCGCGACCATCACCATCTCGTTCGCACCGCACCTGGCGGCGATGACCAGCTTCCTGCCGCTGGAGCGGGTCCGCCCGCTGGTCTGGGCCCGCCGGCTCGTCGGCCGCCCCACGGCCGAGCCGACGAGCGACGCGGTCCAGGACCCGCCGGAGCCGAGCGCGGCGCCGGCCCTGGAGGGCGCCGAGCCGGCGCCTCTGGGCGGTCAGCCGCCGGTGGTCGGGCGACCGGTCGGGCCGTAGAGCCGCTCCCGGGCCTCCTGCGGAAGGGCACACGCCGCCGTGCCACCCGGCAGCCGGTGCCGGTTGCGCGCCACCCAGCGGTACGCCGGCCAGGCCGCGGCGCGCGCCGGCGGGAAGCGCAGCCCGGCGCCGGCGACCCGCCAGACCGGGCCGCTCGCGGCGAGCAGCTTCGCGATGGCGTCCGGGCCGGCGGCGCGTGAGCCGTCGGCGCCGACCCACTGCACGGCCTCCTCGCACTCGTCGGCGGTGAGGCCGAGCGCGTCCAGGTCGGCGAACTGCCAGGGCACCACCCGCGCGGCGGTGGGGATGCGGCGTTCGATGAACTCGGCGCACCGGGTGCAGAACGCGCAGTCCCCGTCGTAGACGAAGGTCGACGTCTTCATGCTGTCCATCCTCCCCTCCGTCACCGCCCGACCGGGCACCGGTGTCCGGTGGGTCACTTGCGCTACCCTCGTACACGTGTTCGAATAGTGGCCATGCGCTGGGACAACCTCACCGCTCCCCCGGTTGAGGGAGACCCCGAGCGGGCAGCGCCAGCGACGCCAGCCCTGCCGCTGGCGCTGCCCGGCGCCGTCGCCCGCACCTTCGACACCCCGGAGTTCGCCGGGATGACCTTCTACGAGGTGCAGGCCAAGTCCATCCTCAACCGGGTTCCCGGGCAGTCCCGGGTCCCCTTCGAGTGGACCATCAACCCGTACCGAGGCTGCTCGCATGCGTGTGTGTACTGCGTCTCGGGGGACACCCCAGTCTTGATGGCGGACGGGCGCACCAAGCCGATCAGAGAATTGGAGCCGGGCGACCGTATCTACGGCACGGAGCGACGCGGCGCCTACCGCCGATACGTCGTCACCACCGTGCTCGACAAGTGGTCCACCGTGAAACCGGCTTACCGGGTCACCCTGGAGGACGGCACGACGCTCATCGCCAGCGGGGACCACCGCTTCCTGACGGAGCGAGGTTGGAAACACATCACCGGCGACATGGTCGGCACCGACCAACGCCCCTACCTCACCACCAACAATCGCCTGATCGGCACTGGCGCGTTCGAGACAACTCCGAAGGCCTCTCACGACTACCGTCGCGGCTATATCTGCGGCATGGTGCGTGGCGACGGAACCATAGGCACCTACGCCACAGGCAAGAGCTGGAGTCACCAGTTCCGCTTGGCGCTCGCGGACAGCGAGGCACTCGATCGTACCGAGCAGTTCTTGAGGGAAACGGGCGTCGAGACAAGCCGCTCCTCGTTCGGTCGGGCCATGCCTGACCGGCGGGAGATGGAGGCCGTCCGCGCTTCGGGTAAGCAGAAGGTCGATGCCATCAGGGAGATGATCCGATGGCCGAAGCATCCGACTTTTGAGTGGCAGCGAGGGTTCCTCGCTGGCATCTTCGATGCCGAGGGCAGTTGCAGCCAGGGCATCCTGAGGATCGCCAACTGCGATGATCAGATTCTCAGCTACACGACGGAAGCACTGCGCGCCTTCGGATTCACCAGTGTTCTGGAGGACCGCCGGCGGACCAACCGACTGCGTTACGTACGGCTGACCGGGGGTCTCCCGGCGCGGTTGCGCTTCTTCCATTTGACCGACCCGGCCATCACTCGCAAGCGGTCGATTGACGGTGCCGCGCTGAAGTGCCGGGCCGCACTCCGGGTTGTCGGCATCCAGGCGCTCGGGCTGGAACTGCCGCTGTGGGACATCACCACCGGCACCGGGGACTTCATCGCCAACGGGGTGGTCAGCCACAACTGCTTCGCCCGGAATACGCACACCTACCTCGACCTGGACGCCGGGGCGGACTTTGACCGTAAGGTGATCGTCAAGGTCAACGCCGGTGAGTTGGTCCGGCGGGAGCTGGCCGCGCCGAAATGGCGGGGCGCGCACGTCGCGATGGGCACCAACGTGGACTGCTACCAGCGCGCCGAGGGCCGATACCGGCTGATGCCGCAGATCATCGCCGCACTGCGGGACTTCGCCAACCCGTTCTCGATCCTGACCAAGGGCACGCTTATCCTGCGGGACCTGCCACTGCTGCGCGAGGCCGCCGAGGTGACCAGGGTGGGCATCTCATACTCGGTGGGCTTCGTCGACGAGCAGCTCTGGCGTTCCGTCGAGCCGGGCACGCCGCACCCGCGCCGGCGGCTGGACGCGGTCCGGGCGCTCGCCGACGCCGGTTTCTCCGTCGGGGTGCTGATGGCCCCAATCCTGCCCGGGCTGAGCGACACCGACGAGTCGATCGACGCCACCGTGTCGGCGATCGCCGCCGCCGGGGCGACCAGCGTGACCCCGCTGGCGCTGCACCTGCGCCCCGGCGCCCGGGAGTGGTACGCGCACTGGCTGGCCAGGGAGCACCCGCACCTCGTCCCCCGCTACCGCGAGCTCTACCGGGCCGGCGCCTACGCCCCGCAGGCGTACCAGCGGGAGCTGACCGCGCGGGTGCGGATCGCGGGCCGCCGGCACGGGCTGCACCGCGCTGATCTGGGCGACAACCGCAGCCTCCCCGAGCCACCACCACAGCCGGCTGAGCAGCTGACCCTGCTCTAGCCGGCGGGCGGCGCTACAGTCGGCGGGTGCGTACCGCTCAGCAGATCCTCGCCGACTCCGCCGTGATCGCCGTCGTGGGCGCGTCCCGCGACCCGAACAAGGCCGCGCACAGTGTGCCGTTGCAGATGCAGCGGCACGGCTGGCGGATCATTCCGGTCAATCCGAGCGTCGAGGAGCTCTTCGGGGAGCGGGCTTACCCCACGCTGGCCGACATCCCGCACCCGGTCGACCTGGTGAACGTATTCCGACCGGCAGCCGACGCCGTGCAGGTGGTCCGGGACGCGGCGGCGATCGGCGCCCCGGCGGTCTGGTTGCAGCTGGGCATCGTCTCCGCCGAGGCACGGCGGATCGCCGAGGCCGCCGGGATGGACTACGTCGAGGACCGCTGCCTCGCCGTCGAGCGCGCCGTCGGCGCCCTCACCCGCCTCGGCTAAACCGCTCCCGCACGCTGCGGCCGGATTCATCACGCTCACGATCGACCGCCGTCTGCTTCCCTGACTGCGGGCCGGGCGGAGGTCAGAGCTTGTATTCCTTGAGCAGGCCGCGGGAGATGATGGTCTTCTGGATCTCGGAGGTGCCCTCGCCGATGAGCAGGAACGGGGCCTCCCGCATCAGCCGCTCGATCTCGTACTCCTTGGAGTAGCCGTAGCCGCCGTGGATGCGGAACGCCTCCTGGACGACCTCGGCGCAGTATTCCGAGGCGAGGAGCTTGGCCATCCCGGCCTCGACGTCGTTGCGCTGGCCGGCGTCCTTGAGCCGGGCGGCGTTGACCATGAGGGCGTGCGCGGCCTCGATCTTCGTGCCCATCTCGGCGAGCTTGAAGGCGATGGCCTGGTGCTTGGCGAGCGGCTGACCGAAGGTCTTGCGCTGCTGCGCGTAGCTGACCGCCAACTCGAAGGCCCGGATGGAGATGCCGCAGGCGCGGGCGGCCACGTTCACCCGGCCCACCTCGATGCCGTCCATCATCTGGTAGAAGCCCCGGCCCACCTTGTCGGCGCCGCCGAGGATCGCCGAGTCGGGCACGGTCACCCCGTCGAGCACCATCTCGGTGGTCTCGACGCCCTTGTAGCCCATCTTGTCGATCTTGCCGGGGATGGTGAGGCCGGGTGCGGTCTCGCCGAAGCCCGGCTCCTTCTCCAGCAGGAAGGTGCTCATGTTGCCGTACACCGACTCGGCGCCGGTGTCGGTCTTGATCAGGGTGGCCACCACGGAGGAGTACGCCCCGTTGGTGAGCCACATCTTCTGACCGTTCAGCACGTAGCGGTCGCCGTCGCGGACGGCCCGGGACTTGATGGCCGAGACGTCGGAGCCGGTCTCCGGCTCGGACATCGAGAACGCGCCGCGTACCTCGCCGGTGGCCATCCTCGGCAGCAGCCGGGCCTTCTGCGCGGCGGAGCCGTGCTGGGAGATGAGGTACGCCACGATGAAGTGGGTGTTGACGATGCCGGAGATCGACATCCAACCTCGGGACAGCTGTTCCACCACCAGCGCGTAGGTGAGCAGCGACTCGCCGAGGCCGCCGTACTCCTCGTCGATGGTGAGGCCGAACAGCCCCATCTCGCGCATCCCGTCGAGGATGTCGGTCGGGTATTCGTCGGCGTGCTCCAGCCGCTGAGCGTGCGGGATGATCTCCTTGTCGGCGAACTCCCGGACGGTCTCCAGGATCGACCGCTGCACATCGGTCAGGCCGGGTGTCTGGGCGAGTCGAGCCATCTCAGCCTCCGGGGATCAGCGCACTACTCATGGGTAACGCTGGGTCAGTATCGGCCTCCGGAGCCGGCGAGGCCAAGGTGACCAGTCCACACAACCGCTGTGAAAAGGTTCACCGCTGCGGGTAGCGTCCGGCAAGAGGGACTTTTCCGGCACCGGCAGGAGGAGGACAGCCGTGAGCTACCCGCCGCCGTCGGGACCGCCCGGGGACGAGCAGCCGCCGTCACCCTACGAGCCACCCCCGGACCAGTCGCCCTACGCGCCTCCGCCGGCGGGGCAGACGCCGTACGCGCCGCCGCCGGACCAGTCGGCCTTCGGGCCGCCGGAGCGCTCGCCGTACGGGCCGCCGGCGGACGACCCCTCGCCGTACCAGCAGCAGGGACCGCACCAGCCGGCGTACTGGGCGCAGCAGCCGCCGTACCCTCCGCAGGGCCCCTACGGGCAGTACGGCCCTCCGTCGTCCGGACCGGGTCGGGGCACCAACGTGCTGGCGATCCTGTCGCTGGTGTTCGCCTTCGTGTTCCCCCCGGCCGGCGCTGTCCTCGGCCACGTGGCCAAGCGGCAGATCCGCACCAGCGGCGAGGAGGGCGGCCAGCTCGCCACCTGGGGATTGGTCCTCGGCTACGCCTTCACCGGGCTCACCCTGCTGGCCTGCTGTGGTTGGCTGGCGCTGGTCCTCATCGGCAACACCGGCGACAGCGGCGGCTACTGACCGGCGGCCAGGACCCGTCCCCTGTGGACGTGGCCGGTCAACGGAACCGGGCCTCGCGGACGCTGTTACCGCCGTCCACCACCAGCATCTGACCGGTGATGTACGAGGCGGCCGGCGAGCAGAGGAAGCTGATCGCGGCGGCGACCTCGTCCGGAGTGCCCGGTCGACCGACCGGGGTACCCAGCCCCTGCTTGATCTCCGCCATCGTGGACGCCGCGGTGTAGATGGTGCCGGGGGCCACCGCGTTCACGGTCACCCCGTCGGCGATCATCTCCATGGCCAGCGCCCGGGTCAGCCCGACCACTCCGGCCTTCGCCGCGGCGTACGCGGCCTCGGTGGGCAGAGCGTTGACCGGGCCGGCCGTGGCGGCCAGGTTGACGATCCGACCCCAGCCCCGCTCGGCCATCCCACCGATGAACGCCCGACTGCACAGGAACGCGGTGGACAGGTTGCGGTCGATCTCACCGCGCCACTCGTCGTAGGTCAGCTGCGCGACCGGCCGCAGCACACCCTGGCTGGCCCGACTGGCCAGGCCGGCGTTGTTGACCAGCACCTCGACGTCACCCAACTGCTCGGCGACCGCGTCGGCCAGCGCGCCGACCTCGGACTCGTCGGTCAGGTCCGCCACGAAGCCGGTCACCCCCAGTTCGGTGGCCCGCTCGTGGATGCGCCGGGTGGTGGAGACAATGGCCACCCGGGCGCCCAGGTCGGCGAGTCGGCGGGCGGTGGCGTACCCGATGCCGTCCGGGCTGCCCGCTCCGGTCACCAGGGCGACCCGCCCGTCGAGTCGCATGGTCACCGGGTCGGCGAGCGCGACCGGCTCGTCCGCGCCGGTGGCACCGGCCGGTGTGGCCGCACGGCCGCGCCGGCCGGCGCCGGGGCGGCTGACGTCCCGTCTCGGTCGACTGCCGGAACGATCGGCGGCGCGCGCATCCATTGCCATGCCAGGATCCTGCCCGGTCGGACGGGCCCGAGCAACGCGGCACCCGGGAGCGGGGGCATCCGGTTTGGTCGCCGCTGGCTACCCTGACGGCGCACCCGACCTGACGGAGAATCGCATGACCTATCCCCACGCACCCGGCGGCTGGACCGATCCCACCGGCCAACAGTCGAGCCCTCCGCTGGATCCGACCCTTGTGGCCGGTCAGCCGGTTCCCGCCCAGCCCAACCCGGCGGACCCGTACGCGCCGGTCGACCCGTACGCCGGTGGGCAGCTCCCCGCGGGCCAGCCCATGCCCGGCTACGCCCCGCCCGGCTATCCGCCGCAGTACGCCGGCTACGGCTACCCGGTGCCACAGAAGATCAACGGGATGGCGATCGCGGCGCTCGTTCTGGCCCTGCTCGGCTTGACGTCCTGCATCACCGCACCGGTCGGCGCGATCCTCGGTCACGTGGCCCAGAAGCAGATCCGGCTGACCGGCGAGGGCGGCGAGGGGATGGCGAAGGCCGCGATCATCGTCGGCTGGATCCTCACCGGGTTGCTGGTGCTGCTGATCGCCTTCTACGTCGTCATGATCATCATCGCCATCGCGACGAGCGCCGGCAGCGACAGCTACTGACCGGCGAGCGGGTCGGCACAGCGCCGGTTGTCGGGGGGGGGGGGGGGGCGGGGGGGCGGGGGGGGGGGGGCGGGGCGGGGGGGGGGGGGGCGGCCGCCCGCCGCGCCCCCCCCGGGGGGACAGCGGCCCCCCCCCGGAG
>NZ_JBSFYP010000086.1:0-24143 GCF_053599835.1 Micromonospora sp. NPDC005163 | reverse complement strand
CGGGTGACGACGGTGACGTCGTGGCCGGCGGTGGCGAGGGCGACGGAGAGGGCGTGGACGTGTCGGCCGAGGCCGCCGACGAGCACCGGCGGGTATTCCCAGGAGAGCATCAGCACCCGCAGCTGCCGGGCGGGGTGGATGTCGATCACGTGGGCGTCGGGTGACATGCGGCCCCCTCTGGTTGTGTCCGGGCGCGCGCCGACCGCACCGGAGCCGGTGCCCGCCGTCGCGTCTGGATCTCGGACCAATCCTGCCGGGGGCGAGATAACCAGCGGAGACACCGCCGTTGCGGTCGTGTAAAGCGCTACTGGCCCTTTCGGCGCACCCGCAGCAGCTCGGCCACCGACCATGCCTGGAACGGGCAGCCGGTCGCGGCGTGCGGCGCGAGGCCGTCGGCCGTCTCGCTCACCGAGCCTAGCCCGAACTCGGTCAGATGGGACTCAATACCGACGAACACGTCATCGACCGACATCTTGCCCCGGCGACAGGCGTCCACGTACGGGCCGAGCAGCCACGGCCAGACGGTGCCCTGGTGGTAGCCGCCGTCCCGCTCGGCCGGGCCGCCCCGGTGCCGGCCGACGAACTCCGGCGACTCCGGGGCGAGGCTGCGCGGCCCGAGCGGGGTGAGCAGCCCGGCCGCGACCCGGCGCAGCGTCGCCTCGTCCGGCTCCAGCGGCGCGAACGGAAGTGACCAGGCCAGCAGCTGGTTGGGGCGCAGCGAGTCGTCGTCGTGCAGGGCGGCCCCGCCCAGCGGGTACGCCGGTGCGGGCGCGTCCAGCACGTCGTGCAGCCAGCCGCCCGGCGCGGGGTAGCGGTCCCGGAACGAGGCGGTGGCCTGCCCGTGCCGTCGCCGCAGCTCGGCCGCGTCCCGACCGGCCAGCTCGGTCAGCTCGGCGAGCCCGGCCAGCGCGTTGATCCACAGCGCGTTGACCTCGACCGGCTTGCCGGAACGCGGGGTGACCGGCACCCCGTACACCCGGGCGTCCATCCAGGTCAGCGCGGTGCCCGGGGCACCCTGGGTGAGCAGCCCGTCGGCCGGGTCGACGGCGATGCCGTAGCGGGTGCCGGCAACGTGCGCGTCGATCACCGTGCGCAGCGCGGGCAGCAGCTCGTCGCCGAGGTCGGTGTCACCGGTGACGGTGACGTGCCGGCTCACCGCGTGCAGGAACCACAGCGTGCCGTCGACGGTGTTGTACTCCACCCGCCCGGTGTCGGCCGTGTTGGCCAGCATCCCCTCGGACAGCGTCGCCGCGTACGCCCGCAGCAGCTCCCGACCCTCGTCCGCCCGGCCGGTGCAGAGGAACAGCCCCTCGTACGAGATCATCGTGTCCCGCGACCACGCGCCGAACCACGGGTAGCCGGCGACCACGTCGACCGCCGTGCGGCCGGTACGCACCACGAACGCGTCCGCGGCCAACGCGAGCGTCGCCTCCACCGGGTCCGCCGGCTTCGCCGTCGCCACCACCTGACGGTTACGCCGCCGGGCCGTCGCCACGATCTCCGGGGCGGGCGGCGGCTCCTCGTCGAGCCGGCCGGCCCAGGCCCGCACCGACACGGTGTCACCGGGGCGCCGCAGATCGCCGGCGAAGCGGCCCGCGTACCAGAGGTCCTCGTCGGGGTGCAGCCCCCGGCTCGCCTCCTCGCGGTGGTGCACACCCAGCCACCACTGCCCCTCGGGCGTCCAGCCCGGGCCGGCCAGCCGGTACGCCCCCTCGACCACCGCGCCGTCGGCCACCGCCTCGACCTGCGGCGTCGGGCCGTCGGCCCGCCGCTCGCCGTGCGCGTCACGCCAGGTGCAGGCGGCGGAGAGCTCCAGCCGGACCGGCCCGCCGGCCACCAGCCGGTGCACCACCGCCACGCAGGAGCGGCCGGGCAGCATCGCCAGCTCCCGCTCGATCACCACCGCGCCGATCCGCCACCGCCACCGGGGCAGCCCGTCGACCAGGTCGAAGCGCTCCAGCAGCTCGAAGCCGCGCGGGTCGACGTCCGCGGAGGACCACTCGTGCGCCCCGAGCCGGACCCGCGCGCCGGACGGCAGGGTGACCGACGGGTCGAGGCTGACCAGTCCCACCCGGCGGGACGCCGGCGTCTCACCGGGCACCACCAGCAGACCGTGGTAGCGCCGGGTCCGCAGCCCGGCGACGGTGCCCATCGCGTACCCGCCGACGCCGTCGGGCACCAGCCACTCCCGGCTGGCCGCGCTGGTCAGCTCGCCGCACACCTGCGGGCCGAAGTGAATGTCGATCAACTTTCCTCCACCGGCGGCGGGGTGTAACACGCCACGACGAGAATGGCTGCTGTGGTCAAGTACCGCGGCGACGTCAAAGATGTGCACGTGATCTCTGACCGTTCGTCCTCCGACGCCTCGCCACCCGACGCCGAGCGGCTCCGGCTCGCCCAGGCCGACTCGGGGGAGCAGGACTGGCGCGCATGGGGTCCCTATCTGTCCGAACGGGCGTGGGGGACGGTGCGGGAGGACTACAGCGAGCACGGTACGGCCTGGGACTACTTCCCGCACGACCACGCGCGGTCCAGAGCCTACCGCTGGAATGAGGACGGGATGGCCGGCGTCTGCGACGACCGGCAGACGTTCGCCTTCGCCCTGGCGCTGTGGAACGGCAGGGACCCGATCCTCAAGGAGCGGATGTTCGGCCTCGGCGGTGACGGCGGCAACCACGGCGAGGACGTCAAGGAGTACTGGTGGTACGAGGACTCCACGCCCACCCACTCCTGGATGCGCTGGCGCTACCACTACCCGCAGGCCGCCTTCCCGTACGACGAGCTGGTCGCGGTGAACGCGCAGCGCGGCCGGGACGACACCGAGTACGAGCTGGTGGACACGGGGATCTTCGACGACGACCGGTACTGGGCGGTCAGCGTCGACTACGCCAAGGCGTCCCCGACCGACCTGTGCATGGTGGTGACCGTGGCCAATCGGGGCGACCGGGCCGCCACCCTGCACGTGCTGCCCAGCCTGTGGTTCCGCAACACCTGGGCCTGGGGCCTGCCCGGCGCTGACCGGATTCCCCGGCTGACCGGTGAGGGCGCGCGGCTGGTCGGCGAGCACCGGGTGCTCGGCCAACTGCTGCTGGAGGGCGACGGAGACCCGGTGCCGCTGCTCTGCGACAACGACACCAACGCCGAGCGTCTCTGGGGCCTGCCCGGCCGGTCCCGCTACCCGAAGGACGGCATCAACGACCACGTGGTCAACGGCGCCGCCACGGTCAACCCGGCCAGGGAGGGCACCAAGGGCGCACTGCACTACGTGCTCGACGTGCCGGCCGGCGGACAGCGTCAGATCCGGCTGCGGCTGACCCGCACCGCGTCGCCGCCGGCCGCCGCCCCGCCGCCCCGGGCGGATCTCGGCGACGGCTTCGAGGCGGTGGTGTGGGCGCGGCGTGCCGAGGCGAACCGCTTCTTCGCCGGCGTGATCCCGGAGGCCGCCACGCCCGACGAGGCGCTCGTGGCCCGGCAGGCCATCGCCGGGCTGATGTGGGGCAAGCAGTTCTACCACTTCGACGTCAAGCGTTGGCTGGACGGCGACCCGGGTTCGACGCCGCCGGCCGGGCGTCGCCACGGGCGCAACAGCGCCTGGTGGCACATGACGAGCTTCGACGTCATCTCCATGCCCGATCCCTGGGAGTACCCCTGGTACGCGGCCTGGGACCTGGCCTTCCACTGCGTGAGCATCGCCCGGGTCGACCCGGGCTTCGCCAAGGCGCAACTGCTGCTCCTGCTGCGCGAGTGGTACCTGCACCCCAACGGGCAGATCCCGGCGTACGAGTGGGCGTTCGGTGACGTGAACCCGCCGGTGCACGCGTGGGCGGCGCTCAAGGTGTTCGAGATCGACGGCGGCCGGGACTACGAGTTCCTGGCCCGGGTGATGCACAAGCTGCTGCTCAACTTCACCTGGTGGGTCAACCGGAAGGACACCGGCGGCAACAACGTATTCGAGGGCGGCTTCCTCGGGCTGGACAACGTCGGGCCGTTCGACCGGTCGGCGGCGCTGCCGGTGGCCGGTGTGCTGGAGCAGTCCGACGGCACCGGCTGGATGGCCATGTACGCGCTGAACATGCTGGACATGGCGATCGTGCTGGCCGAGCACGACCGCACCTGGGTGGACACGGCCACCAAGTTCTTCGAGCACTTCGCGTACATCGCCGCCGCCGCGTACGAGCAGGGGCTCTGGGACGACGAGGACGCCTTCTTCTACGACGTGCTGCGGCTCGCCGACGGCACGAAGGTGCCGCTGAAGGTCCGGTCGGTGGTCGGGCTGCTGCCGCTGGCCGCCACCACCCGGCTCACCGCCCGGACCCTGCACCAGCTGCCGGAGCTGGGCGCCCGGCTGCGCTGGTTCCTCACCAACCGACCGGAGTACGCCGAGGTGATCGGCACCCGCCGGCTGGGCCCGGACGGCCGCCAGCAGCGGCTGCTGTCCATGGTCGGCCCGGAGCAGGTCGTGCGGCTGCTCGCCCGGATGCTGGACAGCGACGAGTTCCTCTCCGACTTCGGCCTTCGTACGCTGTCCCGCGCGCATCTCGACAAGCCGTTCTCGGTCACCCTCGGTGGGCAGGAGTTCTCCGTCGGGTACGAGCCGGCGGAGTCGACCAGCGGGCTGTTCGGCGGCAACTCGAACTGGCGCGGCCCGATCTGGATGCCGACGAACTTCCTGCTGATCAGCGCGCTGCGCGACTACGCGGCGTTCTTCGGCGACGACCTTCAGGTGGAGTACCCGACCCGCTCCGGGGTGAAGCGCACGCTGGACGAGATCGCCGACGACCTTTCCGTACGCCTGATCTCACTCTTCACGCAGGACGACTGGGGCCGGCGGCCGATCTACGGCGCGTGCCGGATCTTCCAGACGCACCCGGACTGGCGGGACCTGATCGCGTTCCCCGAGTACTTCCACGGCGACAACGGGGCCGGGCTGGGCGCCTGGCACCAGACGGGCTGGACGGCGCTGGTGGCCGACCTGATCCTCACCCTGCGCCGCTGACCCCGCCGCCGCCCGCGCGTCCGGCGGCGGCGTCGGCGTTGTCGGCGGCGGCGCCGGCATGATCGTGCTCGATCAATGTTGTAGTGGTGTCCCCGGCGTTCGGAGGCCACTCGATCCTGGTTCGAGCACCGATCATGCGGGCTGGCCGCGCCACTCAACATGCAACGAAAGGTTGCGCGTCGCGTCCTGGATGTTATAGCCTTACGCAACCAAAGGTTGCGAAAGGTTGGGTGGCATGGAACACGGATCCATCGAGCGGGACATTCACGTCGACGCATCGCCCGAGGTGGTCTTCGAGGTGATCAGTCGGCCCGAGCACATGCGGGAGTGGTGGCCCGACGACGCGCGGTTCGAGCCGGTCGCGGGCGCGCCCGGTGAGCTCGTGTGGCGCGACGCGGCGACGGGCGAGACGAACACCGTCGCCCTCGCCGTCGTCGAGGTCGACCCTCCGAAGCGGTTCTCTTTCCGGTGGTGCTACTCGGACCCGGCCCGGAGCGGGCCCTCGCTGCTGGTCACCTTCGAGCTGGCCCCGACCGGTACGGGGACCCAGATCCGCATGACCGAGACCGGGTTCCGCGAGATGGGATGGGAGGTCGCTGTCATCGAGGAGCAGTACCGCGACCACGTGAACGGGTGGGACCACTACATTCCCGCGCTGGGCACATACGTTGCGCGGCTGGTCGCCACCTCATGAGCACCGCGGTCGACGACGACCTGTGGTCGGCCATCGGCGACCCCATCCGGCGCACGATGATCGACCTTCTTCTCGCCGGGCGGTCGGGCACCGCCACGTCACTGAGCGAGCGGCTGCCCGTCACCCGCCAGGCCGTCTCGAAGCATCTGGCCGTCCTGGACCGGGTCGGTCTGGTGCACGCCGCGCCGGCCGGTCGCGAGCGGCACTACCAGGTCGACGAGGCGCAGCTCGCCCGCGCCGCCGCCCAGATGTCAGCGGTCGGTGCCACCTGGGACGCCCGCCTCCGCCGGATCAGGCGGATCGCCGAGGCCATCGAGCACAACCGCAACGACAACCAGGGAGAGTGACATGGTGGACATCCTGCACCGGGTCGGAGTCGTCGCTTCACTCGACGACGTCTACCGAGCGGTGGCAACTCCAGAGGGCATCGCCGGCTGGTGGACGACCGACACGGTCGGCAAGAGCGAGGTCGGCGGCCGCCTGGCCTTCCGGTTCGGCGACGTCGGTGGCTTCGACATGGAGGTCGTGCAGCTCGACCCCTCCGGCCACGTGCGGTGGCGGGTCATTGACGGCCCCGAGGAGTGGATCGGCACCGAGATCGGTTGGCGCCTCGACCAGCGCGGTGAGTACACCATCGTCCAGTTCACCCACGGGGGCTGGCGCGAGCCGGTCGAGTTCATGCACCACTGCAGCACCAAGTGGGCGATGTTCCTCATGAGTCTCAAGGAGCTTGTGGAGACCGGGCGTGGCAGGCCGGCCCCGGACGACGTCCGGATCAGCGACTGGCACTGAGCCCCGCCAGGCTAGACCGGTGGTGCAGGTTGTTCCGCTGGTCGGCGGTGTGAGCGTCGCGCGTCCGCGTAGGTGACGCCCAGGAGCACCACGGCAGTGGCCGCGCCGGTCGCGAGGGGCGGCAGGTGGAGCGTTGCCGGCGTCAGCAGCACGAGGGCCAGCAGGCCACCTGTCCGGGCTCGGGACACCCGACCGAAGACCTGGTATTCGAGGGCCGATCGTCCGGCGAGGAAGACCGCCGGGCCGCCGAGGACGGCGATGAGCCAGGGCGCCGGAAGGTCACCGAGTGGCTCGGTGATGAACAGCTCGAAGCCCACGCCGGTCAGCACGACCCCGGCGATCATGACCAGGTGGGCGAGTGCCATGTCGGTGGCCAGGCGGGGGGCGTCCCGGGAACGGCTGATGGCCGCACCCAGCACGCCTCCCGCCAGGTGGAAGTAGATCCGCCAGAGCAGG
The DNA here is from genome assembly GCF_053599835.1 of Micromonospora sp. NPDC005163. Taxonomy (NCBI): domain Bacteria; kingdom Bacillati; phylum Actinomycetota; class Actinomycetes; order Micromonosporales; family Micromonosporaceae; genus Micromonospora; species Micromonospora sp. NPDC005163. Next base: position 17,205 of record NZ_JBSFYP010000086.1, on the reverse strand, counting down.
ACGGTGGTCGCCAACGCCAGCGTGAAGCCGGCCGTCTGCGCGGTGTGGAACTGGCTGCCGCTGAAGGCCAACCCGATGACGAAGATCGCCTCGCCGAGCGCGATGAGGAGGAACTGTTGGTACCGCTCGGCCAGGTGTTCGGCCGCTATCGTCTGTCCGCCGATCCGTTGCGCGCCGACCCGGGGTGTCGGCCACCCGAGGAACAACCCGACATAGTCGACCAGCGCGGCGATGGTCCAGAGCGACCCACGAACCGTGCCATCGTCGATCAGCCCACCGACGACCCAGAGCGGTGCGCTCAAGCCGAGCCAGACCAGCACCCGGATCGTTTGCCGTGAATCCGGCCGGCCGTGTCCGGCGATGTGGAAGTACAGCACCCGGCCGATCTGGAGGGTCACGTAGGTGACGGCGAAGAGGGAGGCCCGCGCGCCGAAGCCGTCGGGCACCGCGACGGCCATCACCATGGCGCCGGCCATCGTCATGACGATGACGGTCTGGACTACCGGCGCCTCCGGATTCAGCCAACTGGTCGACCAGACCGTCAACGACCAGACGGCCCACAGGGCCAGGAGCAGCAGCAGGGCCTGACCGAGACCCGCGAGCGCGCCGCGTTCGGTACCGGTAAAATCCGTGATCAACCGGGCCGAGATCCTGGTGAGCGCGAAGACGAAGACCAAGTCGAGGAAGAGTTCCAGGAAGGTGGCTCGCTGGAGACTGCTCTCGGTGCGGAGCAGCCGCGCGTCGCCCCTCTCACTCATCCGCCCGCCGGGTGCCGTCCCATGACCACGTGCCCTCCCGTCCCGGTGATCCCATCACCTAACGACCAAGCGCCGGGTGCGGCACTGACCGTCCGGCACGGACAGTCACCAATCTGTCACCGCGCGGCTGCCGTCGGTGTCTTCGACTTACGCTCGTGGTCGTGTCCGGATCTGCCGAGGGAGCCACCGAAGAGGACCGACGCGACCTCATCGTCACGGTCGCGCGGGAGTTGGCCGAGGTCGAGGGCTGGACGGGGGTGAGCCCTCGGCGGCTGGCCGAGCGGGCCGAGGTCGACGTCGGCGACCTCTACCGGCACTTCGCCGATCAGGAGGCGCTGCTCGCCGCCGTGGCGGTGTGCGCCTTCGCCGACCTGGCCGCCGACCTGGCCGAGGCGCACGCGGAGGCGACCGGCGATCCGGAACGGGTCTGGCCAGCGGTGGCGAGCGCGTACCTCGACTTCGCGTACGCGAATCCGGAGGTCTACGACGCGATGCTCGCGCTGACCCCCGACCTGGCCCTCGGCGTGGACGGCGTGCCGGCCGCTCCCCGCGGCGTGTTCGCCGAGCTGCGGGCGGCCCTGACCCCGCTGGCCGAGGGGCGTGATCCGGACACCCTGGCCGAGGTGGGCTGGAGTCTGTTGCACGGCATGGTCATGCTCACCCGGGGTGGCCGGTTGCGTCCGGAGGCGCAGGAGGAGCGGGAGACGATGATCGCGGAACGGTTGTTGCGGTGGCCCTGCCTGGCGGCCGAGTCGGATGGAAAATCCTTGGGTGCGCCTCGCGCCATGCCCTAAGGTCCCGAACCGTCAGGAGCGTTGATCACAAGGGGGGCGGCATGACGGTGGACCAGGCGGCGCGCCGGCAGGCGCAGGTGCTGATCTTCGACGCGGACGACACGTTGTGGGAGAACAACGTCGTGTTCGAGCGGGTGATCGACGATTTCCTGGCCTGGCTCGACCACCCGACACTGGACCGGGTGGAGCTGCGGGCCGTCCTCGACGACATCGAGCGGGCCAACACGGTGGCGCACGGCTACGGCAGCAAGGTCTTCCTGCGCAGCCTGGCGGAGTGCCTGGAGCGGCTGCGTGAGCGACCGGCCACCGACGCCGAGCGCCAGGAGATCGAGCGGCTGGCGGTGGCCCTGGTCGAGCACCAGGTGGAGCTGATGCCCGGGGTGGCCGACGCGCTCGACGAGCTGGCCGGTCGGCACGAACTGCTGCTGCTGACCAAGGGGGACCAGGTGGAGCAGCAGCGCAAGCTGGACGCGTGCGGGCTGCTGCACCACTTCGGAGCCGCGCACATCGTCGCGGAGAAGAACGTCGACACCTACCGGTGGTTGGTGCGGGAGCACGGGTTCGAGCCGGCCGGCGCCTGGATGATCGGCAACTCTCCGAAGTCGGACATCCTGCCGGCCCGCGCGGCCGGGCTGAACGCGGTGTTCATTCCGAATGAGAACACCTGGGTGCTGGAGGACGACGAACTGGACCCGACCGACGCCCGCGTGCTGCGCTTGGCCGCGTTCCGCGACCTGCTGCGGCACTTCTGACCGCTCTGAGACCGAACAGCGTCGGCGATCATGGTCGCGTTACGCCGACATGACGGTTTTTCCCCGTGAGATAAGTCCTGCCACCGGCGGTCCTGCCTGGCTTGTCCGACCCGCCGTGGCCTGCCTAGCCTGTGCCGGCGTCCACGGCCTTTCGGGGTGTGCCGGGGGCGAACGGGCGTCCGGCGAGTGGGCACCGTGGAGCTGAGTGCAGGGCGGCCGGCCTCCCTGTCGAGCCGCGTGGGCGTTGAGCCACGCCCGCGCGCGGCAGGGGTGCTGGAGCTGTCCGCTCCCATGCCGGATGACCGGGGGTCAGGGCCGGGCAGTTGCGGACCCGGTCCTGACCCGGCCAACCAATCGACCACTCCTCCCGGCGGGCGGGACAGCCGCGTGCCGGGCCGACTGTCAGGATGGTGGAATGAAGCGCAGATCGCTCCTGCTCGGCGCCGCGGCGGGCCTGGCCGCGCCGACCCTGCTCAGCCCGGCGGCACCCGCGCTCGGCGCGAGCAGACCCGCGCCGGCCCGGGGCGTCGCGACCGTGTCCGCATCCACCGGCTCGGTCTGGCCGCGCCGCAACCTGGCCGCGCGGCTGACAACCCTGCCGGCGCAGACGAAGCAGGTGCTCATCGTCGGCACCACCAGCTCCACGACCACCTACGCCACCCTTGAGGCGTACGTGCGGATCAGCGGTCGCTGGATGCCCGCCTCGGGGTTGGTGCCCGCCCGGATCGGCTCCAAGGGGTTCAGCGACAACCACGTGGAGGGTGTGCCGACCACCCCCACCGGGGTCTACTCGATCGGCCCGACCATGTACGGCATCGACGCGAACCCGGGCGTGCGGTACCCGTACCACCGGCTGGTCAGCGGTGACTGGTGGAACGAGAACCCGTCGTCGTCGCTGTACAACACCTTCCAGCACAGCTCGACCAACCCCGGCGGGGCCAGCGAGGCGCTGTGGACGGAGGTGCCCGCGTACACACACTTCGCGGTGATCACCTACAACATGCCGCCGAACGTGTCGAAGCCGGTGCCGAACGCGGGCAGCGGCATCTTCCTGCACCAGTTCAGCACCAGCGCCGGCAACGCCACCGCCGGCTGTGTCTCCCTCGCACACGATGACCTGGTCGATGTGCTGACCTGGCTGGACCCGGCGCTGTCGCCGCGCATCGTGCTCAGCCCGTACGCCCAGATGCGCCGCTACTGAGCTGAGCCCGGGGCGGGCCGGTGGATCAGGAGACCTCGCCGCCGCGGACGATCGCCACCGCCACCCGGCAGAACTCGTCCATGTCGGGGTTGAAGCCGGCCGCGATGTCAGGATGCAGCCCGGAGCGTGTCTCGTCCAACAGGCGCTGGCAGACCTGCTCGACCGGCTCGCCGGCGTAACCGGCGCGGACCCGGTCGGTGGCGGCCTGGAGCGCCGAGGTCAGCTGATCCTCCAACGGGCCGCGCAGCTTCTGCTGCACCGGGTCGAGCCCGCGCGGGTCGAGCGTGACATGTGGCTCCGACATGGTGCTCCCTTCGTCGGCGTCGGCGGTACCCCACCGCGTCCGTCGGTCAAACCTCAGCCGGTACGGCGGCGACCCGCACCTGGTACGAGAAGTCCACCGCCGGCTCCTCGTGGTACGACAACCGGCGGATCTGCCGGTCGTCGTCGAAGAGAGCGACGTCCACCAGGACGCCGAGATGGGCCAGGCCGATGCTGGTCACCCGCTTCTTGTCCTGCAACACCGCGCAGACGCCGCCGAGCAGGGCGCTGGCGTCGGCCGTACGGTGCCCGGGCGGGCAGCGCAGGACCAGGTCGACCTCGATCGGCCCGGGCAACGGCGTCCAGCCGGTGCGTTGGGCCGCCGCCAGGGCGGCCTGGAGCAGGGTGCGCACCCTCGTCGCCTGCCGGTGCCCGGCGGCGAAGATGGACAACGCTTCGGTCTTGACCGGTGGCAGGCCGCTCACCTCGAACGTCAGGGCGAGAGCGCGGGTGTCCTGCACGACGGCACCTCCTCGTTGGGACGATCCTGCCGAACCGGGGGAATGGCGGTGGGACTTCCCGCGATTACCAACCGAACGGGCAGGCTGGGGTCGGCCGGAGGCGTGTCGACGTCGGCGGCGAACGCGCTGGCTGTGGCGCTAGGAAGACGCTAGTCGACAGTGCCCGCGCTGGGTAGTCGGTCGCTCACCCGATGGGACGCGGCGCGAAGGCGCAGAACTCGTTGCCCTCCGGGTCGGCCAGGACCCACCAGCGGCTCTCGTCCTGCGGCTCGCGTAGCAGCGTCGCGCCCGCCGCGATCAGCGCCGCGGGCTCCGGGTCGACCAGATCGACGTCCCAGTGCATCCGGTTCTTGACCGTCTTGGGCTCGGGCACCGCGTCGAACACCCAGCGCTCCCAGGGGAACCCGGCCGCGCCGACCAGCGACGCGGTACCGGAGCCGTACTCGGCGGTGCCACCGACCACCCCCGCCCACCAGGCCGCCTGGGCCGCCGGGTCGGCGGAGTCCACGACCAGCTCGAACGGGCCCGGCCGGGTGTCCTTGCGGGCCGCGAACCCGCAGAACGGGTTGCCCTCCGGGTCGGCGAGCACCCACCAGGTCACGTCCCCGGACGGTGCGCGGAGCAGCCGGGCGCCGGCCGCGATCAGCGCCGACGGCTCCGCGCCGGCCAGCCGCAGATCCAGGTGTACGCGGGTCTTGCCGGTACGCGGCTCCGGCACCTGGTTCACCCAGATCGACTCGGCGCCCGAGCGGGCGGCACGAGGGTCGACGCGGGTGTCCTCGCCGCCGGCGTCGGCCACGTCGGCGTCGAGGATCCGGGCCCAGAAGGCACCCAGCAGGCGCGGGTTGGCGGCGTCCAGGCAGAGGTCCTTGAAGCGTGCGATCACCGGCACAGCATGCCGGGCCCCCGGCCCTCGAGTACGCGGCCCCCTCCGACCCGACCGAAGTGACGTCGCGCACACCGGGCCGGCCGGCCAGGTCCCCACTGGCGTCAGGTTTCGCGACTTTCCAGGTCGGGCAGTGTGAAGGCCACGAAACGTCCGGGGTCGCGCGCCGCTGGTCCAGCGCCCCGATCGTCTCGCCGTGCGCCGGGGCGCGGTGCGTTTCCCCGGCGGCTGGCCGACAAGAGGGGAGGGGTGATGAGCGACCCTGACGAGGCCCGACGTCGACGGCGACCACGGGTACGCGCGGTGGCGGCAGCCGCCGCGCTGACGCTGGTGGCGCCCATGGCCGCCTGCGGTTCCGGTGACGCTGGTGGCCCACCGACGATCAACCTGTACTACCCGCCGGAGCAGAACCTGCAGAAGGTCGTCGACGACTGCAACGCGCAGGCCCAGGGGCGGTACGAGATCGCCTACCAGGTGCTGCCCCGGCAGGCCGACGAACAGCGGGTGCAGATGGTGCGTCGGCTGGCCGCCGAGGACACCGGGATGGACGTGCTCGGCCTGGACGTCACCTGGACCCAGGAGTTCGCCAGCGCGGACTGGATCCGCGAGTGGACCGGCCAGGACAAGACCGAGGTCGAGCAGGGCACCCTCTCCGGGCCGCTGGACACCGCCCGCTACGAGGGCAAGCTCTACGCCGCGCCGAAGAACACCAACGTCCAGTTGCTCTGGTACCGCAAGGACCTGGTGCCGCAGCCGCCGAAGACCTGGGACCAGATGATCACCGCTGCCCAGCAGCTCAAGGAGCAGGGCAAGCCGTACCAGGTGCTCACCATGGGCGCCCAGTACGAGGGCCTCGTCGTCCTCTACAACACCCTGGCCGAGAGCGCCGGCGGGAAGATCCTCAGTGACGACGGCAAGCAGGCCGTGATGGACGCCGGCACGGTCCGGGCGCTGGAGCAGTTGCAGCGTTTCGCCACGTCGGGCGTGACCTCGCCGTCGTTCACCAACGCCATCGAGGATCCGGTCCGGCTGGAGTTCCAGTCCGGTGCGGGAGCCTTCCAGGTGAACTGGCCGTTCGTCTATCCGGCCCTTCAGGAGGCGAACCCCGAACTGGCGAAGCAGGTCGGCTGGGCCCGGATCCCGGGCGTCGACGAGAACACCCCCAGCAAGGTCACCATCGGCGGGGTGAACCTGGCAATCAGCTCCTACTCCAAGCACCCGGAGCTGTCCTTCGAGGCGGCCCGGTGCATCCGCGACGCCGAGCACCAGAAGTTCTCCGCCATCAACGACGGCGTCCCGCCCACCATCGAGGCCGTCTACGACGAGCCGGAGATGACCGAGGCGTACCCGATGAAGGACACCATCCTGGAGGAGCTGAAGGAGCCGGCGACCCGCCCGCTGACCCCGGCCTACCAGAGCATCTCCACCGTGATGTCGGCGATCCTGTCGCCGCCGTCGGCGATCCGTCCGCAGCAGACCGCGGACGAGCTGCGCTCCGCCATCGCCGATGCCCTCCAGTCCAAGGGGGTTCTCCCATGAGTCTGCCCGCGACCCCGACCGGGGCGGACGTGACCGCCGAGGAGACCACCCGCTCCACCGGCCGGCACGCGACCGTCCCCACCCAGCGCGCCGGCCGTCGCAAGCCGCCGCTGAGCGAGAACAAGAAGGCCGAACGCAAGCTCGGTTGGTTGCTCTGCGCGCCGGCCGCGCTCGTCATGGTCGCGGTGACCGCGTACCCGATCCTCTACTCGGTCTGGTTGTCGCTCCAACGCTTCGACCTGCGCTTCCCCGACGAGCGCGAGTTCATCGGGCTGGAGAACTACGTCACCGTGCTCACCAACGAGTTCTGGTGGACCGCGTTCGGGGTGACCATGCTGATCACGGTGGTCACCGTGGCCGTCGAGCTGGTGCTCGGCATGGGGCTGGCGCTGATCATGCACCGCACGCCGGTCGGGCGGGGCATCGTGCGGACCGCGGCGCTGATCCCGTACGGCATCGTCACCGTCGTCGCCGCGTTCTCCTGGCGGTACGCCTGGACGCCCGGCACCGGCTACCTGGCCAACCTGTTCAGCGACGGGGCGCCGCTCACCGAGCGGGCCAGCTCGCTGGCGATCATCATGCTCGCCGAGATCTGGAAGACCACCCCGTTCATGGCGCTGCTGCTGATGGCCGGGCTGGCGCTGGTCCCGGAGGACCTGCTCAAGGCCGCCTCCACCGACGGCGCGACGTCGTGGCAGCGGTTCACCAAGGTCATGCTGCCGGTGATGAAGCCGGCGATCCTGGTCGCGCTGCTGTTCCGCACCCTGGACGCGTTCCGGGTCTTCGACAACATCTTCGTGCTGACCGCCGGCGGCAACGAGACGTCGTCGGTGTCGATGCTGGCCTACAACAACCTGATCCGGGGCCTGAACCTCGGCATCGGGTCGACGATGTCGGTGCTGATCTTCATCACCGTGGCGATCATCGCCTTTGTCTTCGTGAAGCTGTTCGGCACCGCTGCCCCGGGCAGCGACGACTCCGAGAGGCGTTGACATGGCCACCGGTACCGAAACCACCACCCGGGCCCGGGTGCGCTGGGGTCTCCTGGACATCCTCGTGGTCGTCTTCGCGCTGGTCCCGGTGCTGTGGATCGCGTCGCTGTCGTTCAAGACGCCGGCCACCCTCACCGACGGGAACTTCATTCCCCGGGAGTGGACGCTGGACAACTACCGGACGATCTTCGACACCGACCAGTTCGTCCGGGCACTGATCAACTCGATCGGCATCGCGTTGATCGCCACGCTGGTCGCGGTGGTGCTCGGCGCGATGGCCGCGTACGCGATCAGCCGGCTGGACTTCCCCGGCAAGGGGCTGCTGGTCGGCGTCTCCCTGCTGATCGCGATGTTCCCGCAGGTATCGCTGGTGTCGCCGCTGTTCGAGATCGAGCGTCAGCTCGGCCTCTTCGACACCTGGCCCGGGTTGATCCTGCCGTACATCACCTTCGCGCTGCCGCTGGCGATCTACACGCTGTCGGCGTTCTTCAAGCAGATCCCGTGGGACCTGGAGAAGGCGGCGCAGATGGACGGCGCCACCCAGGGGCAGGCGTTCCGACGGGTCATCGCCCCACTGGCCGCGCCCGGGCTGTTCACCACGGCGATCCTGGTCTTCATCTTCTGCTGGAACGACTTCCTGTTCGCCATCACGCTGACCTCCACCGAGCGGGCTCGTACGGTGCCGGTCGCCCTGTCGTTCTTCACCGGCGAGTCGCAGTTCGAGGACCCCACCGGGGCGATCTGTACGGCCGCCGTCGTGATCACCGTTCCGATCATCCTGTTCGTCCTCTTCTTCCAGCGCCGCATCGTGTCCGGCCTGACCTCCGGCGCAGTCAAGGGATAGGTGAGTAGTCGTGGCTGACATCGTGCTCGACAAGGTGAGCAAGAAGTTCCCGGACGGGACCGTCGCCGTGCAGGACGTCGACCTGGAGATCGCCGACGGCGAGTTCGTCATCCTGGTCGGACCCTCCGGCTGCGGCAAGTCCACCACCCTCAACATGATCGCGGGGCTGGAGGACATCAGCTCCGGCGAGCTGCGCATCGGCGGCCAGTGGGTCAACGACAAGGCCCCCCGGGACCGGGACATCGCCATGGTGTTCCAGTCGTACGCGCTGTACCCGAACATGACCGTGCGGGAGAACATGGCGTTCCCGCTGCGGCTGGCGAAGCTGGACAAGGAGACCATCAACCAGAAGGTCGACGAGGCGGCGAAGGTGCTGGAGCTGACCTCGCTGCTGGACCGTAGGCCGGCGAACCTCTCCGGCGGGCAGCGCCAGCGGGTGGCGATGGGTCGGGCGATCGTCCGTCAGCCGAAGGCGTTCCTCATGGACGAGCCTCTGTCCAATCTGGACGCGAAGCTGCGGGTGCAGATGCGTACCGTGGTGTCCCGGTTGCAGAAGCAGCTCGGCACCACCACCGTCTACGTCACCCACGACCAGACCGAGGCGATGACCCTCGGCGACCGGGTGGTCATCATGCGCGGCGGTGCGGTGCAGCAGGTCGGGCCCCCGCAGGAGCTGTACGACCACCCGCGCAACCTCTTCGTGGCCGGCTTCATCGGCTCGCCGTCGATGAACTTCCTGCACGCCGCCGTGCAGGACGGCGGGCTGCGTACCGCGTTGGGCGACGTGCCGCTCGGCGACCGGGTCCGCCGCGAGCTGGAGGCGGCCGACGCGCCGCGCGAGCTGATCCTCGGCATCCGCCCCGAGCACTTCGAGGACGCCGAGCTCGTCGACGAGGACACCCGCCGCCGGGGCCTGGAGTTCGAGGCGCCGGTGGAGATCGTCGAGTCGATGGGCTCGGACAAGTACGTCTACTTCACCGTCGAGGGGGAGCGGGCCAGCGCCGCCGAGCTGGAGGAGCTGGCCGCCGACGCGGGCGCCGCCGACTTCGCCAGTGGTGGCGGGAACCTGGTCACCCGGCTGTCGGCCGAGTCACCGGTGGCCGAGGGGCAGTCGCGCCGGGTCTGGTTCAACCTGGAGAAGATCCACCTGTTCGACCCGACCAACGGCCGCAACCTCACGCTGCACGAGGGACGGGCGGCCGGCGCGCTCGCCAACTGAGTGGCGTCCATCATGGTGGGGCCGGCGGGGTTCACCCGCCGGCCCCGTCGAGCTGCCCACCGCGGCCCGCCCGCGACCGGCCCGCCCGGCCGAGGACTGACGCCGAGGCGAGCCCCGGTCAGACCGGCCAGTCGAACCGGGGTGGCAGGCCGAGGAAGCCCGCGTACCGACCCAGTGCCTGCTCCACCCGGGCACGTTCACCGGAGTCCAGCGGCGTCAGCGGCTGGATCGCCACGGTGACCGCGGCCCGGGCGATGCGCCGCTTCCACAGGCCCACCACCCGGCCGGCCCGCACCACGGTGGCCTGGAAGATGCCGTTGTTACCCGGCACGACCGCCGCCTGGTGCGCGGGATCGAGCATCAGCGCGCGATCCCGGTAGCCGAGCAGGTACTCGTCGAAGCCGGGCAGCACCAGCACGTCGTCGACCGGCGTGCGCGGCGCGTCGGCCAACGCCGCGTCGACGTACATCTCCTCGCCGTCAACCCGCACCACGGTCAGCGCGTCGCCGGCGGCGGCCAGCCCGCGCCGCGCGTCGGTCAGGGTGAGGCCGGTCCAGCCGGCGAACTCGCGGGCGCTGACCGGCCCGTGCCCGCGCACGTAGCGGTGGGCCAGCAGGGCGAGCGCCTCCTCCCGGTCCAGCCGGCGTGGCCCGGGCGCCCACTCGTCGAGCAGCGCGAAGGTCTGCTCGGTGCCGATGTTCGGCGCCAGGCAGGTCACCCCGCGCACGCTGGCGTACCACAGCAGGTGGTAGCCCCGCTGACCGTCGGTGCCCAGGCCGGCCGCGCGGAGGGTGGCCAGACACTGCGCCCGGGTGAGCCGGCCACCGCCGGCCAGCGCCGCACCGAGCACGTCCACCGCCCGGTCCGCGTCGACGTCGGTGAGCCCGAGTTGCCCCCGTCGGGTCGTCGCGCCGGCCAGCGACCGGATGCCGGTCACCTCCAGCATCCAGCGCGCGTCGGTGGGCGGGACGAGGTGCACGGTGCCCCGCATCGGCCACGTGCGCAGCGCCTCGCGCCGTTCCAGAGCCGCCTGCACGTCGGCCACGGTCCACCCGGGCAGCCGGGCACCCAGCGACCACAGCCCGCTGGCCAGGTCCTGCGCCTGCATCGCACCGAACCACTCGACCACCTCGCCGACGGTGCCGGGTCGCGTGACCGGGTGCGGGCGCAGCAGAAGGCTGGTCATCCGCAGCGCCAACGCGTCGGCCGCGCTGAGGTCGACGGGCATCGGGTGCTCCTTCCGGTTGTCGGGGCCGCCAGCCTAGGGCCACCCACCGACGTCCGGGTCGACACGACACCCCGCGCACCCGCCGCCGGATCGCAGTCGGGGGCATAACGGCCAGCGCAGTGGGGAAGCGGCCGACCGGAAGTGCGCGCGCCGCGCGTGCGGAAGGGAGTGTCATGACTGCCGCAAGCGAACCGGCCCGCGGATCCGGCGTGACTGCCGGGTCCCAGGGCCATCGGGCGGGCACCGGCGCCAAGACCAGCGCGGCCGCCACCTTCGCCCTGGTCTTCGGGGTGTCCGGGCTGATCAGCGTGTTGACCGCGATCCTGGCCTGGCTCGGTCTGGTGCTCGGGATCATCGGGATCATCCTGGGCATCGTCGGGCTGAAGATGGCCGCGCGACCAGGGGTGACCGGGCGGGGTGTGGCGGTCGGCGGCCTCGTGTTGAGCATCCTGGCGGTGCTGATCGGCCTCGGCCTCGCCGCGGGCATCACCACCTTCATCAACAACGAGGGCGCGGTGGACCGCCTCCAGCAGCAGGTCGACGACCTGCGCGACAAGCTCGACTGACACCGGTGGCACGCTGGGCACGTCCGCCTCGGCGGGCGGGCAGGGCCCTGACGGGCACGGCGCGGCGGACGGACGCCCTCGCGGGCGCGACGTCCCTCGCGGGCGCGACGTCCCTCGCGGTGGGCGACGGAGCACCTCGGCCCGTCACATCGGGTGACCCGCGGCGCGCTCCCGACCACTGTCCCATTTCCCTTTGCACTGCTTAGGCGGGCGCAACAGTTACTCAGGGTTCGGCCCTGCCGAGCAGCTTCGCGCGAAGCTGCGGCGTAATCCCTGCTCAGCGCGGTGTTGCGTCCGAGTAAGCAGAGCAAAGGACGCGATTCATGGGTGGCAGCCCGTCCAGACTTCACGCGTGGTTACACGTCGTCTCCGGTCACAAGAGGGTCCGTTGACGCGGTCCACGGCACACTTCCGGCGGGCGCGGCCGGAGATCACAGTAGGGTGGGCGACGTGCTCCGCCAGGTCACCGCGATCCGATACGTCACCCCGCTGCGCGAGGGTGGCTCGCTGCCCGGCGTGGTGGAGGCCGACGACCTCGGCACGTACGTGGCGAAGTTCCGCGGTGCCGGGCAGGGGCCCAAGGCGCTGATCGCCGAGGTGATCTGCGGTGAGCTGGCCCGCCGGCTGGAGTTGCGGGTGCCGCCGCTGGTGGTGCTCGACATCGACCCGGTGATCGGGCGTGCCGAGCCCGACCAGGAGGTGCAGGAGCTGCTGCGCAACAGCGGCGGCGCGAACCTGGGCATGGACTTCCTGCCGGGTGCGCTGGGCTTCGACCCGGTCGCGCACCCCGTCGACGCGATGCTGGCCTCCCGGGTGCTCTGGTTCGACGCCTACGTGGAGAACGTCGACCGGAGCTGGCGCAACCCGAACCTGCTGGTCTGGCACCGGGAGCTGTGGCTGATCGACCACGGCGCCTGCCTGTACTTCCACCACAACTGGCCGCGCGCCGCCGCGGCCGTGCATCGGGCGTACCGGGCCGAGGACCACGTGCTGGCGCCGTACGCCTCCCGACTGGCCGAGGCCGACGCGGAGCTGGCGCCACGGGTCACCCCGGAGCTGCTCACCGAGGTGCTGGCGCTGGTGCCCGACGAGTGGCTCACCGCCGCCGCCGACTTCGATTCGGCCGACGCGGCGCGGGAGGCGTACCTGGCGCACCTGTCCGCCCGGGTCGCCCGCACCGCCGACTGGCTCCCGCAGGGGAGCGCGGCATGAGACAACCATTCGAGTACGCCGTCATCCGGCTGGTGCCCCGCATCGAGCGCGGCGAGCAGATCAACGTCGGGGTGCTGCTCTACTGCCAGCAGCGCGACTTCCTGGCCGCGCGGACGCACCTGGACGCCGACCGGGTCCGCGCGCTCGCACCCGACGTCGACCTGCCGGCGGTGGCCGCGGTGCTGGAATCCTGGGACCGGACCTGCGCCGGTGACGGTCCGGCGACCCGGATGCGGCTCGGCGAGCGGTTCCACTGGCTGGCCGCGCCGCGCAGCACGATGATCCAGACCGGGCCGGTGCACACCGGGCTCACCGCCGACCCGGCGGCGGAGTTGGAGCGACTGATGGCGGCCCTGGTCCGCTGAGCGGGGCGGGACCGGCCGGCAGACCCCTGACCGCGCTACGCGGAGAAATTGAGGCCTCGGCCGGGCCGCTCGGTGCGGACAGCGGGGCCGGATCTCGTTTGACGGTGCGGGTGGGGGGTAGTCGCCGGAGCTGACTCAGACGAGAAGGGGAACATCTGATGGCTGCCCAGACCAAGGTAGCGGTGATCTACTACAGCGCCACCGGCATCACGTACCAGATGGCGCAGGCCGTCTGCGAGGCCGCCGGGGACGCCGGTGCCGACGTGCGCCTGCGCAAGGTACGCGAGCTGGCGCCGGACGAGGCGATCCGCTCCAACTCCGGGTGGCAGGCGCACCACCTGGAGACCCAGGACGTGCCCGAGGCGATGGTCGACGATCTGGCCTGGTCCGACGTGGCGATCCTCGGTGCGCCGACCCGGTACGGCTTGGTGGCGGCCCAGCTGAAGCAGTTCATCGACACCACCGGCCCGCTCTGGGCCCAGGGCGCGCTGGCCAACAAGGTCTACTCCGCCTTCACCTCGACGGCGACGGCGCACGGCGGGCAGGAGACGACCCTGACCTCGCTCTTCAACGTCTTCTACCACTGGGGCGGGATCGTGGTCACCCCCGGCTACACCGACACCAGCCAGTTCATCGCGGGAAACCCCTACGGCGCCTCGCACACCAGCAACAACGGGGAGATCGCCCCGGACAGCGTGGCGCTGGGCGCCGCCGCGCTCACCGCCCGGCGGGCGGTGCAGATCGGCACCGCCCTGAAGAAGGGCCTGGCCGGCTGACCGCAGCGGGGACGCGGTCCACAGCAGGGGACCGGCGGCGCGGGCGGGGGCTCTCGGCCCGTCCGCGCCGCCGGTCGATTCCGCCGTACCCCCGGGCGGGGGTGACTATGCCCGGCCGCCGGCGGCGGACAGCTCGTCCGGGTGCGGCGCCGGCAGCAGGTCGCCCAGCAGCTCGGTCAGCACGGCGAGCCCGTCCGGGCTGAGCACCGACTCCGGATGGAACTGCAGGCCGGCGAAGCCGCGCCCACGCAGGGCGTGCACCGCGCCGTCGCGCACGTCCCGGGCCAGCTCCACCGGCCCGTACGCGGTGTCCAGCCGGTCCGCGTCGGCGCGAGCGGTGAACGTGGAGTAGAAGCCCACCCGGCGGACGTGCCCGAACAGCGGCACCTCGCGTTGCAACCCCTGGTAGGGCGCCTCCCGACGGTGCAGCGGCAGCCCCAGCAGCCCGGCCAGCACCTGGTGGCCGAGGCACACCGCGAGGGTCGGCCGGCCGCTCGCGAGCAGCCCGGTCAGCAGCGCTCGCAGCGCCACCATCTTCGGCTCGTCCGGGCTGCCCGGGTCGCCCGGTCCCGGCCCGGCCACCACGAGGTCGTAGGCGTCGAGGGGGCCACCGGCGTGCCACGGCCGCAGCGTGACCGCCAGACCCAACGCGCCCAACTGGTGGGCCAGCATCCCGGTGAAGGTGTCCTCGGCGTCCACGATCAGCGCCCGGCGGCCGACCAGCCCGGGCAGGCCCGGCGCGTCCGGTGCCCGCTGGTCGAGCCAGAACCGCGCCAGCGGGGCGTTACGTGCGGCCAGCGCGTCGCGTACCGCCGGGTCGTCGGCCAGCCGCGCGAGCGGCCCGCGTCCGCCGACGGGCGCCGCCGGGCCGAGACCGAGCGCGGCCAGCACCCCGGCCGCCTTGGTGTGCGTCTCGGCCACCTCGCCGGCTGCCGTCGAGTGCCGGACCAGGGTGGCGCCCACCGGCACCCGCAGCCGGCCGGTGGGGGAGATCTCGGCGGTACGGATCAGGATCGGCGCGTCCAGCGTCTGCCGGCCCGCGTCGTCGTGGCCGAGCAGGGCCAGCACGCCCGCGTAGTAGCCCCGGCCGACCCGCTCGTGTCGGGCGATCACCCGGCAGGCGTTCTCCATCGGGCTGCCGGTCACGGTGGGGGCGAACATCGTCTCCCGCAGCACCTCCCGCACGTCGCGGGTGCCCCGCCCGGCGAGCAGGTACTCGGTGTGCGCCAGGTGTGCCATCTCCTTGAGGTACGGGCCGATCACCTGGCCGCCGTGCTCGGCGACGGTCGCCATCATCTTCAGCTCCTCGTCGAGCACCATGTACAGCTCCTCGACCTCCTTGGGGTCGGCGAGGAAACGCAGCAGCGCCGCCTGGTCCGGCGTGCCGTCGGCGGGCCGGAAGGTGCCGCTGATCGGGTTCATCATCACCAGCCCGTCGTCGACGCTGACGTGCCGCTCCGGGCTGGCGCCGACCAGGGTCCGTTCGCCGGTGTGCACCACGAACGTCCAGTAGGCGCCGCGCTCGGCGACCAGCAGTCGGCGCAGCGCGGCCAGCGCGGCCACCAGCGGCGGGCCCTGCACGGTGGCGTGCAGGGTGCGGTGGATGACGAAGTTGGCGCCCTCGCCGCGGCCGATCTCCTCGGCCAGCACCCGCCGCACCGTCCCCGCGTACTCCTCGTCGGTGACGTCGAACGCGGCGTCGACGGCGCGCACCGGCTCGTCGGGCAGCGCGGCCAGCACGTCGGCCAGGGCGATCCGGTGGTGCTCGCGGATCTGGAGGTACTCCAGCGGGGCGCCGTCGTCGACGCAGGCGAAGCCCCGCTCGGTGATCTGCCGGTAGGGCACGACGGCCAGCGTCCGCGCCCCGGGCCCCGGCGGCAGGGGGATGTCCACCAGCCGGTCCACGGTGTCGACCGGGCCGGTGAACAGCTCCAATTCATCGGCGCCGTCGCGGCGCAGCAGAGCGAAGGGGCCGGGGTCGACGCCGCGGGTGACGGCGGCGAGCAGGTCGGTCAGGTGGGTCATCGGATTCTCCGTCGGGCCGGGCGCCGCCGGTGGGGCGGCCATCGGGGCCGGGAGATCCGGCGGCCGCCTCGATGGCGGCCGCGTGGATGGAGCTACGCGCGGTAGGTGGCCGCCGGGTCGGCGGGCCACCAGCAGGTCAGGTGCGCGAGCATGCGATCCACCCTACGCGCCCACCGGGCGGCCGGGTAGCCGTTCGGGTGTACCGGTGCGCCCGGCCCGACCAGCGTTCCGACACGCCCGGCACCGGGTAACTTGACCGGCGATGAACATTCTCGCGCTCGACCTGGGCACCTCCTCGGTACGTGGGCTGGTGCTGGACGGGGACACCCAACCGCTGCCCGGCGCCCTGGCCCGGCGGAAGGTCAGCCTCGCCCTCGGCGACGACGGCACCGGCACCCTCTCCGGTCCCGGCTACCTCGCCTGCCTGATCGAGTGCCTGGACGAGCTGGCCGAGGGCGGCCACCTGCGCGACGTCGAGCTGGTGGCCGTCTCGGCGCAGTGGCACTCGGTGCTCCCGCTGGACCGCGACGGCACCCCGCTGGGCCCGGTGATCACCTGGCTGGACACCCGTCCGGCGCCGCTCGACGGGGCGCCCGGCCCGGCCGACCCGGACGACTTCCACCAGCGCACCGGCTGCTGGTGGCACCGCTCCTACTGGTCGGTGCGGCTGCCCTGGCTGCGCGAGATGTCCGGCACACCGATCACCCGGTTCGTCGGCCTGCCCGAGTACGTGCTGGGCGAGCTGCTCGAAGCGGCGCCCATGTCGGTCTCCCAGGCCTCCGGCACCGGCCTGCTGGACCTGGGCAACCTGCGCTGGGACGAGGAGGCGCTGGCGCTGGCCGGCACGCGACCGCGGGAGCTGCCGGCCCTGGGCGAGCTGGCGTGGCACGGCCGGCTGCGGCCCGACCGCGCCCGCCGGTGGCCGCAGCTGGCCGAGGCTCGGTGGTCGCCGCCGGTGGGCGACGGCGCCGCCTCGAACGTCGGCTCGGGCTGCGTCGACCCGAGCCGCGCCGCGGTCACCGTCGGCACCTCCGCCGCCGTACGACTGATGCAGCGCGTCCCGGCCGGCGGGCCGCTGCCCCGGCTGCCCGAACGGCTGTGGCGCTACCGGGTCGACCACGACCACGTGGTGACCGGCGCGGCGTACTCCAGCGGCGGCAGCCTGTTCGCCTGGGCCGACCGGGAGCTGCGGCTGCCCCGGGGCGCCGAGCTGGACGCGGCGCTGGCGCTGGTGCCGGCGGGCGGTGGGCGGCCGGCGGACCCGCG
>NZ_JBSFYP010000085.1:0-24620 GCF_053599835.1 Micromonospora sp. NPDC005163 | reverse complement strand
GATGATCGACATCGTCAGCCGCCGCATAACGGACGAATCAACACCCACCTGGCGAGGCACATATTAGTAAATCAAGAACAAATCGAACGCCCTCTCAGCGCGCGTTTGGCCCTTTACTGCGTCGGGCTCGCGGTGGCGGCGCCTCGCTACCTCGACCGGCCCGGCGACTGACCGGCGAGGCCGAGGCCCTTGCCCGTGGCCTCGTTGAGCCGTTCGCCCGGGCGTGGATCCTCGCCGCCGTTGCCGAGGCGACCGCGACCGCCGGCGACCTGGCACGCTCCAAGCAGCTGATTGATGAAGTTCTCGCTCCCGGCCTCACCGAGCCATTCCAGCGGGCATAGATCCTCGCCGCCGTCGCCCCAGCAGCGGCCGCCGCCGGCGACGCCACCCACGCCCCGCAGTACACCAGCGAGGCCGAGACCATCGCCCGCACCCTCACCGAACCAGTCCAGCGGCCGCATGCCCTCGCCGCCGTCGCCCAGGCGACCGCCGCGGCCGGGGACCCTGCGCGCGCCGAGACCCTCGCCCGCGACATCACCGACCCGGACCAGCTAGCCCAGACGCTCACCCTGATCGCGCAGATGGCCGCCGCCGCTGGCGACATCGACCGGGCAGGCCGTCTGCTGGGCAAGGCTCTGGCGATCGGGCACTGGCTGGTGCCACTGCCGGTGCTCGCCTGGCTTCGCCCCAAGTTGTTCCTTCAGGCCGCGGCCTCGGCGGACCCGACCCGGGTTCAACACGTCCGCCGATCCGACAACGCAACGGCGCCGGCCGACGTGCTTGCCAAACCACGCCGAACCAATATAATCAATCGCACCAAGATGAGAGATTGACCGGAGGAGCGATGGCGGAGATCAGCGTGGCCCTGGCCGCGAGTCATGCACCCGGCCTGACGGGCTGGTTCGGGAAGGCGCCCGAGGAGGATCGAAGGACAGTGCGCGCCGCCTACGGCGCCATCCGTGACGCCATCGTCAACTCCCGGACTGACGTGCTGCTCATCATCGGCAACGACCACGTGGCGAATGCGCGGGTCAGCGACTATGCCGATTTCAGCTTCGGTATCGCCGACCGACACACGGGTCCTGACGAATGGTTCAAACCCTGGCTGCGTGTCGACGACTACGACCTGCCGGGGGCGCCCGAGGTTGGTCGGACGCTCCATGACAGTGTCCAAGCCACCGGCTTGCGGACCAGGGCCGTCCGGGACAACCTTCGGTTCGACGACAACATCTCCGTCCCGGTCGCGATGGCTGACCTGACGTCGACCTCCGTAGCGCTGGTTCCGGTGCTGCAAAACTGCACCGTTCCGCCCGTGCCGAAAGAGCGCGCCTGCTACGCGTTCGGCGAGGCGCTGGGCGCGGCCATCCGGACGCAGTTGCCGGGGGACCTACGCGTCGGACTCCTCGGTTCCGGAGGCCTGAGCCACGAGCCGGGTGGCCCTCGCTATCTGGAAATCGACGAAAAGTTCGACCGGTGGTGGCTCGATCTCCTTGTCGAGGGGGACCACTCCAGGATTCTGGCGGAGGCGACCTTCGAGCGCATGGAGGAAGCCGGGTCCGGCGGCACCGCCGAACTGCTGTCCTGGCTTGTCGTCATGGGAGCCATTGGGCAACGTCCCTGCACGTCTCTGGGGTACGTCGCCGTTGAGGAGTGGCGCTGCGGCGTCGGTGCAGTCCAGTGGCAGTTGTAACAGCAACGCCGCTTCGACGGAAAGGATGACTTCATGGGGCTTGAGCACTTCAACCCGCTCCTACGCACCAATGACCTCGTACAGGATCTCAAGTGGGACGACGAGTTGCGGGCCCGCTTCGAGGCGTCCGAGGAAGAGGTGCTGTCGTCGTACCCGATCACTGAGCACGAGCGGGAGGCGATCAGAGACCGAGATTTCCGTCGGCTGTACGAGCTTGGCCTGCATCCTTACCTGCTCTCCCAGCTGGCACGGTTGATCCACGGAACAGGCGAGAAGGCCGGTACTTCGGCCGCTGCGACCGCCTTGATCCAGTCCTTGCTCGGTGATGACTACGAGAGATACATGGCTGCCCGTGAGTGAAGAAAACCAGCGGGGTGGCACCGTGCAGCGGACACCGATCATCGACGTACACACCCACGCCCTGCCGATGCCGTTACTTCGCGACCTGGAGGCGTTAGGGCATGCCGACCTTTCCGGCCTCGCCAATCGGGTGCTGAGGCTGGACCCCGCCATCAGCGGTCTGGCGCCCGGTGCGCCCATTCCGCTGCCGGCAGAGCAGTACGACCTCGCCACGAGGCTGGCGTCGGTGACCGCAGCGGGCGTTGATTACCAGGCGGTCTCGCCCCCGCCCTTCACTTTCGCGTCCGAATCGGCCGATGAGCGGCTCGTGATGGACATTACGCGACGGACGAACGACGCGGTGGCGGAGTTCGTCGCCGGTTCCGGCGGGCGCTTAGTGGGACTGGCAGCGGTGCCGGTGGGCTTTCCGGGTGCTGTCCAGGAACTTGCCCGCTGCCTGGACGAGTTGGGGTTCGTCGGGGCGACAATGGGCACCTTTGGTGGCGGTCGGGAGCTCGACGACCCACTGAACGAGGAACTGTGGAGTTTGCTCGCCTTCCGTCGGTGTTTCGTGCTGCTGCACCCCAGCCGGGCCTCGTCGCCCACCAGACTCGCGGACTACCACTTGCTGCAGCTTCTCGGATATCCGGCCGAGACCGCTCTCGCGACGGCCCGGCTCGTCTTCGGCGGCGTGTTGGACCGGAATGACCTCATCCTCTGCCTGGCCCACGGCGGCGGCTGTCTGCCCGGCATTGGGGCTCGACTCGACCTGGGCTGGCACCGCAAGGCGGTGTCGCGGGTCATCCCATATCCGCCGACGCACTACCTGCGCCGCCTGCGTTACGACACCGCGGTGTTCGACGCGAACGTCCTGTCTCGACTCGTGGAAGACGTGACGCCCGCCAACGTGCTGTTGGGCACCGACGCTCCATACGACCTGGCCGACCGCCAACCCTTGGCGACTGTGCGGGCGCTCAAGATCGAGACGTCCGAGCAGGACGCCATCCTGGGAGGTAACGCAGCATCCCTGTTGCAGGGCATGTTCCGGGCGACGCGCGGCGGTACGGCGGCCAGCGATACGTTGTCAAACATCACTACGTCTCGACGGTCGTGAGTAGTGCCTACATCGTTACGTCGTACTGGCAACAGACCTGTTGCCAGTACGTCGACTAAAGGTCGTGAAGGTGCACAGTGAACATGATCGAGATCCCTAGGTCATCTCGGGCGGACGCGGTCGCCAATAGCATCGAGGAGCAAATTGCTACGCAGGGCTTGCCACCCGGGCACCGCCTCGGCACCAAGGAGAGTCTGCGTCGCGAGTATGACGTAGCGGTCGCGACGTTCAACGAGGCAGTTCGACTGCTGAGCGCGCGGGGGACGGTTGCCGTTCGTCCCGGTGTCAACGGAGGCATCTTCGTCGCTTCCCCAACGGCGCTGGTTCGGCTCGGGCGAAAAATGCTCGAACTCAGCGGCGAGTCAGTGTCGGTGGCCGACTGTCTGATGATGCGCGACGCGCTCGACCCGTTGGTGGTGCGGGAGGCGACGCGGCATCGCAATGCTCAGGACGTTCGCGAACTGCGCAAAATCGTGCGCCAGATGACAGCTGTCGACCTGGCCATCGCGGAGTACCTGAGGATTAACTGGGCGCTGCATCGGCGGATGGCCGAGATCACGCCGAACCAGATTCTCCGGCACACGTACCTGTCTCTCCTGGCGTTCGTCGAAAGCCGGCTGCAGGGGGTGACGGCCGACGAGCCGGCCCGCGGGTCCACCGATGGTCCGCAGGTTCACGAAGAACTGGTGGAAGCCATCGCCAGCGGCGACGTTGAGCGGGCCGATCGCGCCGCAAGTCGTCATACGACGTTGACCGCGAGCTGACGAAAGCACCAGGTGAGCAGCATGGTAGACACCGACACCGACACCGACACCGACACCGACACCGACCCGACCGGCGTTGCGTTGGTGGTCATCGATGTACAGAACGACTATTGCCACCCGAACGGCGTGTTCGCCAGCGCCGGATTGCGGGTCGAGGAGCCGCAGCGGCTGGTCGAGCAGATCAATGTTTTGGTTCACGCGGCGCGTGCGGCGGCGCGACCGGTCATCTGGGTACGGATGGAGTGGCCCGACGATGCAAGCGTGGGGCTGCTCGCCGATCGCAGCCCTTTCCTGCGGACGCAGGGGCTTCGCAAGGGCACGTGGGGCAGCGAACTACTCGACGGGCTCGACCATGACCCGGGCGACCCAGTCGTGGTCAAGCCGCGGTTCAGTGCCTTCCACCAAACGATCCTGCAGGACGTTCTCCGGCAGCTGGCGGTCCGCACCATCGTCGTGGCCGGAGTGCGCACGGACTTCTGTATCGAGTCGACAGTGCGGGACGCGTTCTTCCGGGACCTGCGGGTGGTCGTGGCCGAGGAGGCCGTCGCCGGGTACTTCAACGAGCTGCACCGTAACAGCCTGCGCGTGATGGGCACGGTGTTCGCCCAGGTGGTCCAGTTAGCTGTGGCGGCCGACGTGCTGGCTGGCGGCCCACTCGACACGGCGCCGGCCGCTAAGGACCCGTCATGAACGCGAGGGTCCACGCCAGGACTATGCATTCAGGAGGATACGCCGTGCGCGAGGTAGACCGAGCGACGGCCGCGGATCTGCTGGTCGAGGCCCGTCGGCTGCACCAGCCCATTAATCCGCTCACCGAACGGTTCCCCGACCTGACCGTCGAGGACGCGTACGAGATCCAGGCGCGGCAAACCCAGCAGCGGCTGGACTCCGGGCGGGTGATCAAGGGCCGGAAGGTGGGACTCACCTCCGCCGCGATGCAACGTCAGTTGGGTGTGAGCTCGCCGGACTTCGGCGTGCTGTTCGACGACATGTTCTTCCCCGAACACGAGCCCATCGCACCCGCGCTGTTCCTTCAGCCGCGTATCGAGCCGGAGGTGGCGTTCGTCCTCAAGCGGGACCTCCAAGGCCCCGGGGTCACCGTGGCCGACGCGGTCCGAGCGGTCGATTTCGTGTTGCCGGCCCTGGAGATCATCGACAGCCGGATCGCCGACTGGCGAATCACCATCGCCGACACCATCGCTGACAACGCCTCCTCCGGCGGGGTCGTGCTGGGTGGCTCGCCCGCCCGGTTGGCCGCCGTGGACCTCCGTCTGATGGGCGGCAACTTGTTCGGCAACGGCGACCTCGTCGCCACCGGCGCCGGTGGCGCTGTGCTGGGATCACCCCTGCTATCCCTGGTCTGGTTGGCCAACACCCTCGGCGATCGGAACGAAGGGCTGCGCGCGGGCGATGTCGTGCTGCCCGGATCGATCACCAGCGCCCAGCCGGTCCGACCCGGTGACACCTGGTCCGCGCACTTCGCCGGGCTGGGCTCAGTCACCACGTGTTTCGCGAAGGAGGCGAGATGACCAGGCCCATCGCGGCCATCGTCGGTCCCGGGAACATCGGCACCGATCTGCTGGTGAAGTTGCAGCGCAGCCCGCACCTTGACGTGCGGTACATGGTGGGAGTGGACCCGAACTCCGACGGTCTGGCCAAGGCAAGGGCCCGCGGCGTGGAGACCTCGGCCGAAGGCGTTGACTGGCTGCTCGCCAGGCCGGAGCCGGCACAGTTGGTCTTCGAGGCCACCAGCGCCAAGGCGCACCTGGCGAACGCCCCGCGCTACGCGGAGGCCGGCATCCAGGCGGTGGACCTAACACCGGCCATGGTAGGGCCGCTCGTGTGTCCGGTGGTGAACCTGCACGAGCACCTGGCCGCGCCGAACGTGAACATGGTGACCTGCGGGGGGCAGGCGACCATTCCGATGGTTGCCGCGGTGGCCTCGGTGACGCCGGTTCCGTACGCGGAGATCGTGGCGTCGATCGCGTCCCGTTCGGCCGGTCCCGGCACCCGCGCCAACATTGATGAGTTTACCGAGACGACGTCGCTGGCGTTGCGTGAGGTCGCCGGTGCCGGGCGAGGCAAGGCCGTGATCATCCTGAATCCGGTCGAGCCGCCGATGATCATGCGGGACACCGTGTTCTGTGCCATCCACCCGGACGCCGATCGCGACGCGATCACCGCATCCGTGCTCGCCATGGTGGAGCGGGTCCGGGAGTACGTCCCGGGCTACACCCTGCGGGCCGATCCGCAGTACGACGAGCCGCGTCCGGGCTGGTCGGGCAACGCCCGCGTCGCGCTGTTTCTGGAGGTCCGCGGCAACGGGGACTACCTGCCGCCGTACGCGGGCAACCTCGACATCATGACGGCCGCCGCCGCCCGCGTCGGTGACCTCATGGCCCAGGCGAAGGCGGTGGCGGCGTGACGACTACGGACCCGGGCGCGGTACGCATCACGGACTCGACGTTGCGAGACGGGTCGCACGCGATGGCTCACCAGTTCACCGAGGGGCAGGTCCGGACCACGGTGCACGCCCTGGACGCGGCCGGTGTGCAGGTTATCGAGGTGGCGCACGGCGACGGTCTCGGTGGATCCACATTCAACTACGGCTTTTCCCGCACCGACGAAATTCGGCTCATCGAGGCCGCGGTAGACGAAGCCACCAGGGCCAGGATCGCTGTCCTGCTGCTGCCCGGCCTCGGCACCGTGGAGGACCTCCGACATGCACACGGCGTCGGTGCCTCGGTAGCGCGCATCGCCACCCACTGCACCGAGGCGGACGTCTCGGTGCAGCACTTCGGCGCTGCCCGCGAGCTCGGCATGGAGACCGTCGGTTTCCTGATGCTGTCGCACCGCGCCAGCCCCAGTGTGCTAGCGAAGCAAGCCCGGATCATGGTCGACGCGGGGGCGCAGTGCGTTTACGTTGTCGACTCCGCCGGTGCACTGGTGCTCGGTGACGCACAGGCCCGGATCGGGGCACTGGTCGACGAGATCGGGGCCGAGGCCCAGGTCGGCTTCCACGGCCACCAGAACCTCTCGCTGGGGGTGGCCAACTCCGTTCTCGCCTACCAGACGGGCGCCCGGCAGATCGACGGCGCGCTCTGTGCCCTTGGCGCGGGCGCCGGCAACGCCCCGACCGAGGTTCTCAGTGCGGTGTTCGAGCGCCTGGGAGTGCCTACCGGCGTCGATGCGCAAGGCGTCGCGGCGGCGGCGGAAGACGTGGTAAAGCCCTTCATCCCGCGACTGCCGTGGATGGATCGTGCAGCGATCGTGCAGGGCTATGCCGGCGTCTATTCGAGCTTTTTGCTGCACGCCGAGCGGGCTGCCGAGAGGTACGGCGTCCCGGCTCACAAAATCCTCGAGCGAGTCGGTGCAGCGGGGTACGTGGGCGGGCAAGAGGACATGATCATCGACATCGCGTTGGAGCTCGCAGAGTCACGCGAGCGGCGCCAGGGGTAGGGGCAGATGATGGGTGACTGGGACGTACAGCGCGCGGCGAGCACGCTCCTTGAAGCCGAGCACACGAGGACCGATCGCCCGCCGATCACCGACGAGTGGCCGGAGTTGGACCTGGCCACCGCCTATGCGATCCAAGACGAGACGCTGGCCCGCCGGTTGGCTCGGGGTGAACACCTGATCGGCGTCAAGCTGGGGCTGACCTCCCGGGCGAAGCAGCAGCGGATGGGAATCTCCTCGCCGCTGGTCGCGTGGTTGACCGACGCTATGGTGCTGCCGGCCGGGGCGCCAGTGCCGCAGGACCAACTGATCCACCCGCGCGCCGAGCCGGAGATCGTCTTCGTGATGGCCCAGCGGCTGGCCGGGCCCGGCGTGACGGCCGCGACCGCGATGTCCGCCGTGGGCGCGGTGCTCGGCGGTGTGGAGATCATCGACTCCCGGTACACCGACTTCCGCTTCACCCTGCCCGACGTCGTCGCGGATAACGCCTCGTCCGGCTGCTACGTGACTGGTCCGGTCAGCCGGCCGCCGACCAACCTGGACCTGTCCATGGAGGCTGTCGTCCTCGAGGTCGACGGAAAGGCTGTCGACTCGGCCACCGGCGGGGCCGTCCAGGGGCATCCGGCGGAGGCGCTGGCGCTCGCGGCCAACGCACTCGCCGAACGGGGTCTGGCCATCGAGGCTGACTGGGTCGTACTCACCGGCGGTATGACCGACGCGGTCTTCGTGCCACCCGGATCCCGGTTGGCGGCGCACTTCAGCACGCTCGGCTCGATCGTCCTGAGCGGAGGCCGATGATCGTGCCGTTGGTCGAGATCACCGTGGTGCAGGGCCGTTCCCCGACGCAGCTGCGCACCCTGATCAGCAAGGTCACCGAGGCGGTCGAGGCCGCCATCGAGGCACCCCTACCGAGCATCCGTGTCATCCTGCGCGAAGTGCCAGCGACGCACTGGGCCGCCGGGGATGTCACTATTGCGGAACGAGAGAAGAAGTGACAATGGAACTGATCCCCCACATCATCGACGGCAAGGAAATCGAGTCCCGCGACGGCGGCGAGTTCGAAACCGTGGACCCGTGGACCCGGCAGGCCTTCGCCCGGGTCGCACTCGGCACTGCCGAGGATGCCGGCCTGGCCGTCGAGGCTGCTCGAAGGGCCTTCGACAGTGGGCCGTGGCCCCGGATGGGCTTCGCCGAGCGCGGCGCCGCCCTGCACCGGTTGGCCGACCTCATCGACGAGCACCGCGACGAGTTGGCCTTGGCCGACACCCGGGACATGGGTAAGCCGATCTCGGACAGCACGTCAAAGGATGTGCCGCGTTCGGCGATGAATTTCCGATTTTTCGCCGACCACGCTCGGCTGTCCGCAGGCGAGGCCCTGCCGATGGACAGCGGGCACCACGCGTACACCCGGTATGAGCCGGCCGGGGTTGTCTCCGCGATCGCGCCGTGGAACTTCCCGCTCATGCTCGAGTCCTGGAAGGTCGCTCCGGCGTTGGCCTGGGGCAACACGGTCGTCTTGAAGCCGGCCGAGGGCACACCGATGTCCGCCACGCTGCTGGCCCGCCTTGCGCTCGAGGCCGGCATACCGCCCGGAGTGTTCAACGTCGTCCACGGATTCGGCCCCGATTCCGCGGGCGAGGCGCTGACCAAGGACCCGCGGGTCGACCGGATCACCTTCACCGGCGAGTCCACCACCGGGCGGGTGCTGTCCAGGGCTGCCGCGGCAAACCTCACGCCCGTGAGCCTGGAACTGGGCGGCAAGGGCGCCAACCTCATCTTCGCCGACGCCGACCTGGAGTCGGCGGTGCGCTGGTCAATCCAGGCCATCTTCAGCAACGCGGGGCAGGTGTGTCTGGCCGGGAGCCGGATCTACGTACAGCGTGAGGTCTATGCCGAATTTCTCGAACGCTTCTGTGCCGCCGCGGAAGCCCTCGTCATCGGTGACCCCAAGGATCGCCGCACGCAGGTCGGGCCGCTGTCGTCCGGCGAGCACTATCAGAAGGTCCGTTCGTACGTCGAGGGCGTTCCCGCCGAGGGCGGCACTATGCGGACCGGCGGCTTCGGTGACGGCTGGGTGGTGCGCCCGACCGTCATCACCGATGTTCCCGCGGACGCCCGGGTCTGCCGGGAGGAGATCTTCGGACCCGTGGTCGTGGTCGCGCCGTTCGACACCGAAGCCGAGGCGGTGTCGTCGGCCAACGCGACGCCGTACGGGCTCAACGCCATGGTCTTCACGGAAAACCTGTCCCGGGCGCACCGGGTCGCCGCAGCGCTACGTGCCGGCACGGTATGGACGAACTGCTTCTTCATCCGCGACCTGCGCGCCCCGTTCGGTGGGGTTGGCGATTCGGGCGTGGGGCGCGAGGGCGGCAACTTCAGTCGCGACTTCTTCACCGAACCGAAGGCCGTGGTGATGGAACTGCGCTGACGGCCTGCGGACACGGGCGCCCGTCAGCGTCAACCGCTCGCGACTCCGTCGCTGCCACAGATCTGAAGATCGGACGTTCTCGAATCGGCGTGGGTGGGCTACGCCGACCGCGTTTGCCTGGGCAGATTCGAAGCACCAGGTTCCGCTCAGTTCGCGGCGCAAAAGGCGTTCCGTGTTGGTTCCGCCGCCTTCGTCGGCCTGCGGAAACGGCCTCTGGGCTGCGATGACAAGCTCGCACCCCTTGCCTGGGGCAACATAACCAATATAATGATTCGGGTCACGTCTGACCCGGGCAGGTTGCGGCAGGGGCCGACAACCAGACAGGAGACAAGGCCATGCGGAAGCCGAAATGGTTCGCATTGCTCGCGGTGGCAACTGTCGTCGCTACCACGGCTTGCGGCAGCGGCGGCGACGAGAGGAGTGAAGGTGACCAGACGGTGAAGATCGACGTCGGTGGGCTCCCGCTGGCCGCGCTGGCGCCGCTGTACCTCGGCATCGACAAGGGCTTTTTCGCTGACGAGGGCCTTGAGGTGACCCCGCAGCAGGCCCAGGGCGGCGCGGCGTTACTGCCGGCCGTAGTCAGCGGAGACATGGAGTTCGCCTACTCGAACACCGCCTCTCTCATCACGGCAAGCGTCAAAGGACTGCCGGTCCAGATCGTCGCGAACGGCAATGACGAGACCAATGACATCAAGAAAGCGTCGTCGACGGTCGTGTCCAAGGGCGGCGGACCCATCCGCCAGCCGGCCGACCTGGCCGGCAAGACGATAGCGGTCAACACGCTCAACAACGTCGGTGACATTACGATCAAGGCAGCGCTGGAGAAGTCCGGTGTGGACATCAGCGGACTCAAGTTCGTCGAGCTGCCGTTCCCGGACATGCTTCCCGCCCTCGAAGCCGGGCGGGTGGACGCGGTCTGGCTGGTAACCCCCTTCACCCAGACCGCAAAGGACGCCGGCCACCAGGAAGTGCTCCGGCCCTTCTTCGACACCCAGCCGGGGTTGAACATCGCCACCTACTTCACCTCGCAGCGTTACGCAAAGGAGCACCCGGACGTCGTGGCCGGGTTCGTCCGGGCGATGAACAAGTCACTGACGTACACCAATGACCACCCGGACGAACTGCGCGCCGCGGTCAAAACGTACGCCAAGATTCCCGATGACGTGCTGGGCAAGATGCCGCTGCCGGAGTTCCCGGCGGAAATCGACGTCCCAGACATCGAGTTGACCGCCGAGCTGATGCGCAAATACGGCATCATCGACAAGCTGCCGGACTTCAAGCGCCTGGTCAGGCAGGGCGCATGAGGCGCGTCCGATCGCTACCTTGGTGGGCGCCGGGGTGCCTCAGCGTTGCGCTCGTCCTGGCGCTCTTCGAAACCCTGTCCCGCACGGGGATCCTGCCCAGCCGCTACTTTCCGCCGATGTCCTCGACGTTGGCGCGACTGGTGACCGAGGGTGGCGACACGCGCTTCTGGGTCGAGGTCGGGCACACCATGCAAGGCTGGGTGATCGGGATCGGCCTCGCCTTCGCGGTCGCGGTGCCGCTCGGCATCGCTATTGGATCGGCATGGTGGATCTTCCGGGCATTGCGGCCGATCATCGAGTTTCTCCGACCGGTGCCGTCGGTGGCGCTCATCCCGCTTGCCGTCCTGATCTACGGCTCCGGCCTGGAGACGAAGGTGTTCCTGGTTACCTACGCCGCCGTGTGGCCGCTGCTGCTCCAGCTCCTCTACGGCGTGCGCAGCATCGACCCGATCGCGCTGGACACCGCGCGTTCCTTCCGGGTGAGCCGGTGGAACCGACTAACGCGAATTGTGCTGCCAAGCATCGTGCCCTACCTCGCCACCGGGCTCCGGATCTCCTCGTCCGTCGCGCTCGTCCTGGCCGTGACCGCGGAGCTGGTCGTGGGCGCGCCCGGTATCGGCCGCACGATCACTGCTGCGCAGGCCGGCGGAAACGTCGAGCTGATGTACGCGCTCATCATCGCGACCGGGCTACTCGGATGGGGGCTGAACATCGTGTTTCGACAAGCGGAACGGCGACTTCTGCACTGGCATCCCTCCCAGCGCATGCTGGCGGCAAGCCGATGAGCCGCCGCATCCTCGGCCCACTGGTCGAGATCACATTCCCGCTCGTGGTGCTGCTCGGCCTCGTCGTGTGGTCCAGCGGCAGCGAATCCTTCTACTTCCCACCGGTCACCGACATTTTCGTCACCTTCCGTGAGACCTGGCTGTTCGAGCGCTTCGGCTCCGACGTCGTACCGAGCCTCTACCGCCTCGGCGCCGGCTACGCCCTCGCGTGTTTGCTCGCGGTGAGTGTCGGCGTCATCCTCGGATCCTCGAAGGTGGCGGCTCGCGCGGCCGAGCCGATCGTCGAGTTCCTGCGGGCGGTCCCGCCGCCGGCCCTGATTCCCTTCGGTATCCTCGTGCTCGGGCTGGGCGACCAGATGAAGATCTTCATCATCGCCATGGTCTGCTTCTGGCCGGTGCTGCTCAACACCATCGACGGCATCCGCGGTATCGACCCCACTCTGCTGGACACCGCGCGGGCGTACGGGATCCGCGGCTTCGAGCGCCTGCGTAGCCTCGTGCTTCCCGGCGCCAGTCCGCAGATCTTCGCGGGCATGCGGACCAGCCTGTCCCTCGCCCTCATCATGATGGTTGTCTCCGAACTGGTGGCCAGCACCAACGGCATCGGCTACTTCGTACTGCAATCTCAGCGCAACTTCGCGATCCCGGAAATGTGGTCCGGGATCGTGCTGCTTGGCCTCTTGGGCTATCTGTTGAACGCCGTCTTCCTCCTGGTGGAGCACCGTGTCCTCGCCTGGCACCTGCGAGCGAGCGCGGTGACCCGGTGAGGCACTCGAAACGAGCGGGAGCTCACAATGCTTGATGTGGTCGGTCTGAAGAAGACCTACGGGGAAGGCACCGCAGCAACCACCGCCATCGGCGACCTGTCCTTCAGCGTTAGCAAGGGCGAGTTCGTCTGTGTCGTCGGGCCATCCGGCTGCGGCAAGACGACGTTGCTCAAGTGCATGTCCGGTCTGCTGTCCGCGACCGCCGGGCAGGTCCTGTTGCAGGGCCAGCCGATCGACGGCCCGCCCGAGCAGATGGCGCTCGTCTTCCAGGACTACAGCCGCTCACTGATGCCCTGGTTGACCGTCCGCGGCAACATCGCGCTGCCGCTCAAGAGTCGCCGGCTTACCAGGACCGACCGCGCCCAACGCATCGCCGAGGCGGTCGAGTCAGTGGGGCTCGCCGGCTTCATCGACCACTACCCGTGGCAGCTCTCCGGCGGCATGCAGCAGCGGGTCGCCATCGCCCGCGCCCTCGCCTACCAGCCCGACATTCTCCTGATGGACGAGCCGTTCGCGTCCCTGGACGCGCAGACCCGCGCGGACCTGGAGGATGTGATGCTGAGCGTGCGGGACAAGTACGACGTGACAGTGCTCTTCGTAACCCACGACATCGACGAGTCGGTGTACCTGGCGGATCGGATCGTCGTCCTCAGCTCGCGGCCCACCTACGTCAAGGAGATCGTCGAGGTCGGCCTGCCCCGCCCGCGCGACCAGGTAAGCACGAAGGAGCAGCCGGAGTTCGCGCACCTGCGGGCACACATTTACCGGGCAATCAAACACGCGACGCCGGAGGCCGCGTAGCCATGAGCAAGGAACAAGTAACCATCAGCAAGGAACGGGTAGCCATGAGCAAGGATTCCGACGAAACCCCTCCGGTCATCGGCATCTTCCAGGAGGTCGTACGCCTGGGTGAGGTGCTCGATCTATCGCACGAGATCTCCTCGTCGACTCCGGTGTTCCCGTTCCACGCGCCGTACTCGCTCGCCCTGCACCGGCGCCACGGGGACACGGTGCGCCCCGGAAACGCCAGTTTCGCCAACGAGGTCCTCATCATGCCCGGCCACCTGTCCACGCACATCGACGCGCTGGGGCACTTCTCCAAGGAAGGGCTGGTCTACGGGGACATCTCGGCGAAGGATATCGAGACGCATGATGGCCTCAATGCGCTGGACATCTCGATCACACCGCCGATCTGGCGACGAGGGGTGCTGCTCGACGTCGCCAGGCTGCGCGGCGTGGACTGCATGGAGGTGGGCGACGGCATCGACGACGAAGACCTTGCCGCCTGCGAGCGAGCGACCGGTGTGACCGTACGGGAGGATGACGTCGTCGTCATCCGGACCGGTTGGTCCCGCCACTGGCTCGACCGGGACCGTTTCAACGGGCTCGACGGCGGCTATCCCGGCGTCACGCCAGACGGGGCCAGGTGGCTGATCGACCGGAAGGTGGCCATGGTCGCCTCGGACACGCCCGCGTTCGAGGTGGCCCCGTCCACCGGGGTCTCCGTGCACGCCATGCTGCTGGTGGACAACGCGATCAACATCCTGGAGAACCTGAACCTCGAGGAGGTGTCCGCCCGGCGCGTCAGCCAGTTTCTCTTCGTCGGCCTACCGCTGCGCATAGTCGGTGCGACCGCGTCTCCGCTGCGCCCGATCGCGGTCGTCTGAGCATGGTGAAGCCCGCCGCGACGGGCCTGTTGCTCGCCGGCGGGCTGGTCGACCTCGGCGCCGGCCGGTTCGAGCGTGCCGACGTGCGGGTACGTGACGGCCGTATCGAGACGGTCGGCGCTCTGTCGCCCGAACCGGGCGAGAACTGTCTCGACGCTCGGCGCCGGATCATCGTCCCTGGCCTGATCAACGCCCACACGCACTCCAACGAGGCGTGGCTGCGAGCGCGGTTCGACAACCTGCCGCTGGAAACGTGGCTGGTGCACGCCTACCCGGTGGGCGCCGTCCGGCAGACGCCCGACGAGGTTTACCTGCGCACCGCGCTGGTGGCTGCGGAGCAGCTCCGCTGCGGCATCACCTGCGTGGTGGACTGCCTGTACGAGCCCGGGGGCGCCACCGTCGACTCCCTCGCCGCGGTCGTGCGCGCCTATCGGGACACCGGTATCCGGGCGCTGATCTGTCTGGCGCTGGCCGACCGCCCGCCGCGGTTCGACCGAGCCGCGGTCGAGCCGGTCGACCTCGCTGTGCTCGACGAATTTCGGCCAGCGCCGGCGGCGGCACAAGTGGAGTCGGCGCTGGCGCTCGCGGAGCGCTTTCACCGTCCGGCCGAGGGCATCTCGATCGGGCTGGCCCCGGCCGGAATCCACCGGTGCGGCGACGAGCTGCTCCAGCGCGTCGCAGCCACCGGACTGGACCTGCATGTCCACCTGGCCGAGACACGGCCCCAGGCGGTGGACGCCGCGGCGACGGGCAGATCGTTGGTACGCCGGGCCGCCGACCTCGAGATCCTCGGACCGCGCGTGCATCTGTCGCATGCGGTATGGCTGTCGCCGCAGGACATCGGCCGGCTGGCCGCCTCGGGCGCGACAGTCGTGCACAACCCTGTGTCGAATCTCAAGCTCGGCAGCGGACTGGCGCCCGTACCGGAGCTGCTACGGCACGGCGTGCCAGTGGCGCTCGGCACGGACGGGGTCTGCTCGGCCGACGGTCAGGATCTCCTCCAAGCGGTCAAGCTCGCCGCCCTGCTGCATAAGGGATCCGGCGATCCGGCCGGTTGGCTGGGCGCCGCCGAGGCCTGGCACATGCCGACCGAGGCTGGCGCGCGCCCGGCCGGTGATCCGGAGGGCATCGGCCGGGTGGCATCAGGTCGGCGTGCCGATTTGACGCTCTTCGACCTCGATCACCCAGCGTTCCTGCCGTTCGGCGATCCGTTGCTGCACCTGGCGCTCGGCGCGCCTACCGGTGCGGTCAGCGAGGTCCTGGTCGGCGGCCGGCTGGTGTTGGCCGGTGGAACGCTGACCGGGATTGACGAACGGGTACTGCGCCACGAGGCGCGGCTAGCGGCTGCAGCGGTCGAGGGCCGTAACGCACCCGCCCGGGCCCTTGCCGGTCGTCTAGCGCCGGCCGCCGAGGCGTACCGGCAGGTAACCGAGCGGCAGGCGCTCGCCATCGACCGTTCTCTGCCCGGCGGCACGGGCGAAAATGTCGCCGAATGCGACGGCGCCGAGCATCATGAGTGACCACACGCCCCTGCGGGAGGCCGACAACGGCCACGCCGCTGACGATGCCTACTGTCAGATCCGGGAGCAGATCCTGGCCGGGCAGCGGTCGGCCGGTGAGTGGCTCCGTGAGGCCGAGTTGGCCGAGTCGATCGGGGTGAGCCGCACCCCCGTCCGGGAGGCGCTCAGACGGCTGACGGCGGAGGGGCTGGTCCGCCACGAACGGAACCGTGGCGTGCAGGTCCAGGCATGGAGCATCCACGATCTCGACGAAATCTTCAGCCTGCGGTCCGTGCTCGAGCCGTGGGGCTGCCGGTTGGTCGCCACCACGGGCACGATCGACGTGGACGCGCTCGACGCGCTGGCCCACCGGATGGACGAGGTCGCGCTGGACGGACGACCGACCGATGTGGACGAGCTAACCGCGTTGAACAACCGGTTCCACCGGATGATCCTCGAGGCGTCCGACAACAGGCGACTGGCCGGTGTCGTCTCGTCGGTGATCCAGATGCCGCTCGTTTGGCGGACCTTCTCCCGCTACAGCCCGGACGCGCTGCGCCGTAGCCTCGCTCACCACCACGAACTGGTGGCGGCTCTGGCCGCGCCCGACCCCGATTGGGCGGAGTCGGTCATGCGCAGCCACGTACGCGCGGCATGGCATTCCATCCGACTTCGAGAAGGCCGAGAGCAACCGCCTGGCCCGGAACTGCCGAACAAGGTCAGCCCAACGGCAGGTCATCCGTCACTCTGATCTGTAATCGGGGATCAACACGCCCCATCGACACGAACCCCATGCCTGCTGTAGGCGGTCGCGACAGGCAAAAGGACTTTGTTCTCGTGGCGACGAGAGGTTCCCATGGCGGGGGAGCCGGGCGCGGTGGGACCTGGCGACGTCCTGTCAGCGTGCCCCCGTTTACCCCCCGAAAACCCCCGCCTGATGTTGACAACCAGTGACAAGAAGCAATCGTTGCTTGATCGATTCTGTGCAGCTCAGCGCCTATTTCTGACAGTCAATGACAAGGTCGGGGTGGCTGCGGTTGGTAACAAGGGGTTTTGACAAGCAATGACAAGTCCTGAACGAGGCTCGACAAGAGGTTCTCGTGGGTTCAAATCGCCTCGGTCCGCCGAGTTGTCCGGTCAGACGCCTGCGAGGGTGAGGAGCCGATCCATCTCGGCTACTGGCAGCGTCGGTGCCGCGGCGGTTGCGTGCGCTACCGACTCGTTCGGATCCGCGAGCAGGGCGCGACGCACGTGGACCGGTAGGTTCGGATGCCCGGCGACTGCGCGGCGAACCACGCTCTCGGGGTCGGTGGCCAGACGTTCGGCCAGCTCGACGGGCAGGTCCAGATCTCGGGGTGCCAGGCATCGCATCCGTGGATCCGCGTCGGTGGCCAGCCGGCGCAGGGTCTGCGGCGGGAAGGTAAAGACGTCGGCCGGACGCCAGGTTGTTTTCTTGTCCGGCTGGTACTCACGGTCGATGCGTTCGGCTGTGGCTGGATCGACCAGGTGCGGGGCGTGTGTGGCCATGGTCGTACGTACGCCACTGTCGTCGTCGTTGAGCAGCCGGATGACCGCGTCGGCCGGCAGCGCTCGGCTCCGTGCCGCAGAGCGACGGAAGCAGATGTATGGCGAGGACAGGTACGGCAGCGGGTCTGCGGTGACCCAGGCGAGCCGCAGGTACCGCAGTTCGGCGACGGCCATGTGGTCTTCGACTTGCTGCAGCAGTGCATCGTCGTCGAGTTCGTCGGTGAGCAGGTCGGTCAGTGGGCGCTCGCCTTGCTGGATGTCGTCATAGATGCGGTGGCGTACCGGCTCGGGTGTGTCCCGGCGGCCGAAGACACCGACGCGTACGTTCGCGCTGGGATCGTCGGTGAGCAGGTCCCGCATTGGTGGGGGGAGCTGCGGGTGTTCGGCGAGCTGGCGGCGAACCTGGTAGTCGGGGTCACCGGCCAGCCGTGCGGCCAGTTCCAGGGTCAGGAGCGCATGGCGTACGGCTCCGGCGCGGGTAACCGGGTCGGCGAGGAGTCCCGTCACGAGGTCGGGGGGCGGCACCGGATGCGGTGACCGTGCGTGGTAGGTCGAGCATGCAGCCGCGCGAACCTCGTCGATCTCCTCGATCAGGTCCAGGGTCAGGTCGGGCCGCGTGGCGACGTGGCCGGAGCCGCGCCGGTAGCGCACCAACCGGCGGACCAAGCCGGCGGGCAGTGCAGGGTTCTCGGCAAGGCCGTCCAGCACCTTCGACAGGTGGACCGGCGTCGGCGCGTCATCAGCCACCCGCCGCCCCTCCCCGAATCCGTTGCGTCTCAGGAGTTTCGCATGTTCATCGCAGGCGGTACTGCCCCGGTTTGGTGGGCCTCCGCAGGAGCGGGGTAGACGCCGCCCGTATTCCATCGACTCATCAATGGTGGCGACCGTGACCAGCGACGGCCACCTGGCGGCCCGCGAGCGGCGCCGGCGACGACGACGTCCTCAGGCGTGGCAGAGGTGCCGAGCCGCTGGGTTAACCACCGATGACGTGCGCCGCCCCGGCGATCTCGGAAGGCCGCACCGGCTTCGCGTCCAACGTCGCGGGCGGCGCGCACATCCGACCGAGTATGTGCGGTGGCAGAACCGGAACCCCGGTCATCCGCTGATCGTCCAGGCGAACCACATCGTCTGCTGCAATGCCGGCCGCCGTCCGCCAGAGGGCTCGCTTGCTACCGAGCCCTAGCGTGGCATGAGGACCTTGTGGACACCGGTCGCAAGGCACGCCAGCGATGCGCCGACGGTACGGCACAGTCGACGAACTGCTGCGCCTGGTGCGCGAGACCGGAACAGCCGGCACCTGGGCGGGCGATCGGCGCAATCGCCCTCGCGGCGGAGCGAGTGTTCGGCACTGCCGCCATCCGACGCTTGGGCGCTGAGCGCTGGTTCGTCAACTTCTCGGTCGCGGTCACGACCTGTTGGATCCTCTCTGAGCTGGAGGAGGACGAGTACTTTGCCGGCCGCGATGTGGAGTTCCCGGTCGACGTCGGGGCATTGCGAATTGACTGGCGGGTCGAGCCGAGATCATTGCGCAAGCTCGTCGATCACACGACCGAGCTGGCCTGCACCGACGGCCTACCGGCGTCGGTGCGGTCGCTCGCGGGATTCATCGCCCGGCGTCACCTGCCTCAGCAGGCGGGCGCGGCGGCGAACGCGGCGCGCCGCGAGCTGCTCACCGGACGGCCGACCGCCGAACCCGGTGACCTGCCGGACCTGTCGAGCGCAGCCGCCGTCATCGACTGGGTCGCACAGGCGTCGCGCCGAGGGCCCCAGCTGCGACTGTCGTACTTCGGCGGCCCGGACCTCGTCGACGTCGGGGTCCTCGGCAAGCGCGTCGCGACCAAGGGCGGTACCCCCTACACCGCGGCGCTGAACCACTGCAGCAGACCCCGCGCGTTTGGCCGCGTCCAGCATCAACTCCAGCAGACGTACCGCCCGCCCATGGACGACCAGACAGTCGCGGAACTCCGAGAGCACCGAGTAGTGGAACCCGGTGTCGTCCAGAGCCAGACCCAGCGCGTACTTCCAGTCCAGCCGGGTCCGTACCGCGTCGGCGGCGTCCCGATCGGTCAGATCCTCCATCGCCTGCAACACGCACACCAGCGCCAGCAGACCCGGCGCCACCCATCGGCCGCGAACCAGCCGACGAACTCGTGATCGTCGAAGACCGGCCCGAGCGCGTCACGGACCCGGGTCACCCGGGTACCACCCGGACACGCCATCCGAACCACCGCCACGGTCTGCGCCGGGATCTCCACCGACACCCTGGGCCTCATCGACATCCGGGCACCACATTCCGTAAAGGACATACGGCTGCCGCCAAGGTCAAGCAAGCGCCCGCTACAGCGAGTTAGCCAACAGAGTCCTTGCGAACGCCCTGACCCCACCCCTGACCGAGACCAAGCCAAACCCCCAGCTCAAACGCCCTTCAACCGACTATGCAATGGCCCTGCCCCGGGGGACATCGCCTGATGCACATTCTCGCCCGAGTCGCAAGATGTTGCATCGTGAACAGACTCCGGTAAACCTTGTACCCGTGAGAGCAGATTGGGAGTCGGCGACCGAGCCGTTGCCTGTGCTCCCGGAGCTGGCAGGCTGGCGAATGATTGGAGCGCGATGATCGATCAGCGTGGGGTGCAAATCGGTCCCATCGGCACTCTGCGCTTTGGTCAAGACGTTGCCGAGCACGACGAGCGCCTCGATTCCTACTTCCTGCGGACGGGGACCTACTGGGCCTTGGTTCACGACGAAGTAGACCTGGTTATTGGAGCAAAGGGGACGGGAAAGAGCGCCATCGCGAGGTATCTATCGAGGGCCGACGCCGACATCGAGCAGCTAAACGACGTCATCATCATGCCGGCCTTCAACATTCGCGGGTCGATTCTCTTCAAGCGACTGATCAACCAAGTTGACGCGGACGATGAGGGTATCTATCGGGACATCTTCCTTGCCTACATGGTCGGTCTGGCGGGTAACTATTTGATCAAAACGTTCCAGGAAACTACCGATGTTGTCGCCCTCGAGGAAGGTATCCGCAGCTGCGGCCTGATAGTCGATGAACCGTCGCCGCACTCGGTGTGGCGGCGGGTGCTGAGCCGGATCCGGCCACGGCTAGGCACGACGATCACCATCGTTGACGTAAACGAGCCGTCCGATGCATCAGTAGCTCAGGCCGCCGCCAGCCCGCTGCTCGTCTCGCTAGATACACTCGAAGGTTTGCTCGACCTTATTCACGAGGCCTTGGAGCAGTTGGATTTGCGGCTCTGGATCCTCTTCGACCGGCTCGATGAGGCGTTTCCCGATCGCCGTGACATCGAAGTCGCGGCGCTTCGCGGACTTCTGCGCGCCCACCTCGACGTTTGTAGCTTCGGGACGCGGCTGCGACCGAAGTTGTTCCTGCGCCTGGACATCTTTGACCGCATTACTCAGAAGGAAGGGTTCGTAAACGCGACTCACCTTCGTACCACCCGGATTGCGTGGGACTCCGACGCAATCCTTCACATGATCGCACTACGCGTCACCGCAAGTAGCGATCGTCGAGAGTTGGTCGGGCCCACTATAAAGGACATCCTGACCACGTCTGCCGGACGGCGCCGCCTCTGCCGCAGCATCTTCCCGAAGCGGATGGAGAATCTAGATCCTCTGGTCTGGCTTCTGCTAGTCACCGTCGACGCAACCCGGGAGTTCAACCCACGGAACGTGCTGACCTTGCTGCGTAGCGCTCAGCTCGCCGAGATTCAGATCGCCATGCGTGACCGCACGGGTCTATCCGGGCGCAAGGACACCTTCGTCCTCTCCTCGCGGGCACTGCACCAGGGCTACAAGCAGCTTTCCACCGCTCGCATGCAGGACACCCTTTACGCGGAAAGCACCATAGCGCGGACGTACATCGAAAAACTTCGTGGCCGTGCGGTCAGATTCACCGAATCCGAGATTTCGGAGCGGCTCGGTGTCCGTGGCGAAGAACTCGAAGAAGTCCTCCGCGTGCTGCGGTACATCGGATTCCTCCGGAATAACGAGGGCGTCTTCATCGTCCCGCCGCTTTATCGGCCAGCATTCTTCATGTCGATCCACGGAGCCGAGCTGCGGCTCGGTGCGGCCGAAGCCAGCGAGATCAGCGACTTCGCCGAACAGGAGGATGTAGTAGCGGTGGACTCTGCCTCTGCCGCGCCTCTATCCGGGGAGCAGACTGGCGGGAGCCTTGAGGCCGCTGATGGCGATGAAGAGCAGGAGGGTCACGCCGAGACACCACGGGCCGCGTCCGCTGTGAAGCGCAAGCGCCGACGAACGCGACCGAAGCGCCGGGAGAGCAGCAGGGACGAGCTAGTCCCAACCAACACTCCGTCAGAGATCAACGACCAGCTGGACTTTGCACAGGAGCTCGGCGACGCACTGGGGAACGATGACGGCGAGTTGGTCGAGGTCACTACAGAAGTCGGCCCTGCACTCCATGGGACCAGTTTCGTCAGCCCTGGCGTCGAGGCTTCCAGCGTTTCCTCGCGTGACTCCACCGCCACGTTGCCAGCCCGCACCGGGGCATGGGCCGTCGGTCAGGCCCGGGAACTAGGCGATCAGGGTGATGCGATAGGCGGATTCCACCTGCTCTATCCACAGCACACTGGACACGACGGAGGCGCATGCGTCGCTGCTGACCTCGCCTATCTGTCCCGTGATCGGGCCACTATAAACCTCGCCATCGCCATGCTGAAGGACGGTGAAGTAGCCCGTTCGTGGCCGGCTCTGGCGCGGCTGCTGGTCTTCGAGTTGATGGTGGGCGACCTAGACGCTGTCAGCTCCTTGGTATCAAGTGCTAGCAAGAGATACGCGCAAGAGATCGCCATCGCGGTCGTACGCATGGTGGGTCAGGTCCCGGAGCTGGAGGCGGCATTCTGGCAGACTAGCCTGGCCGTGCTCAGCTCGGCGAACGCGCCCAATTCGATGCTGAAATCCATCTGGCCAATCCTCGCGGCTTCGCGGGTCATGGCAATCGGCCGAAATTCGTGGGAGCGGGGGGCGGGCAACGTCGCCAGCGACCTAAGTGCTTTGCGCAATCAGATCTGGACGAGCGAGTTGTGGAACTCGACCGTTCGCAACATTCAGGGCTTTCTGCACGCCTACGCGGCTGGGGGCCCGACCGCGACTCTTCCAGTGCTCGTGCCGTACCAGATTCTATCCTTGGCTTCGGTACTAGAGAGTGCTGGCCGATTAAGTGCTGCACTGCGTGCTGGGGTGGCCCGGTCGCTCGGTGCTCATCTCGACGGCACGGATGTCCGTCACCGTGAACGGTTCCTGGAGTGGGTGCAGTACTCGCCGCTGGTTCTCGAGGTTGAGATGACCAGCAAGGTGGGTGTGCAGGCTGGCCCGGCTGAACGGCGGAGCGGCGCGAGAGACGCGCGTCCTCAACCCGATGGAACCGCTGCACGGGACCAGAGTCGCAGAGCTGACGTTCTAGACCGTGAACTCTGCGACTTCGTCGTGCGCGTGATCCAGGACGGTCTGTTCGAGGGGCGACCCAGAATGCTGTTGTCGCAACTGGGTACCCGCCTTCTCGCCCGATCTCCAGGGTTCAATTATCGTGCACTTGGATTCACGTCCTTGCTGGACTTTGTCAAGGCGGTATCGGAAGCCGACAATCGGATAGTTATCGAGAAGACCAACCACAATCACCCGTATGTCGTTCTTAGCTGACTTGGTTCTCGGGCTTCTCTATCTTCACTGTGGTGAATGCTGAGACGAAAATGGCCAGGAGTAGGACGGCGAGTGTAGTCCAGACAATTGGTCCCGCGAATAGCGGCAATCGACCATTGGTGCCGAAGTACACGACGAGCATGCAGAAGGCTTCGCCGACGCCGAATACGCTGAGGAGTGCCGCGAGCGGTGCTGATCTGAAGACCATGATTTTGCGGCCCTTGGTGAGCTGGCTAAGACCGTGCCCGACGAACGTTGCCCATCGCTGGAGCACGAGTGCGATCGCCAAGGCTGGAAGCACCTGAGCTGAGAGTGAATAGAACTCAACATTTCGCATGACCATATGCTACAGATTGACAGGCTGATGCCTATCGGTGTGTCTGCCTGATTCGAGTTGATTGGCTTGGTATCGCCCGAGTGATGAGGTCTTCAGCTGCTGGTGGCGTGAACGCGACGGCTGGGACTCGGTGCCCGGTTGCGCAACGGCCCTTTCCTTGCATGCCGGATCGGTTGCTCTCGGGATCGGTCAGCGCGACGACGCCGTCCTCACCCGCCTCAGACTTGGCGGGTTGTGGGTCCCCCGTTTACCCCCCGAAAACCCCGGCCAATCGTTGACGAACGGTGACAAGGGGTGATGAGCGTCTGGCGGTGTCTCTGCAGCTCAGCGACCATTTTCGGCAAGCAATGACAAGCTTGGTTCGGTTACTGTCGGTAACAAGGGGTCGTCGGTTCGAATCCGGCCGTCCCGACGCAGGTGAGGGGCCATCTCGGAAGATCGAGACGGCCCCTTTGTCGTACCTGGGTGACTAACTGAGTGACTACGGCTCACCGTCGAAGATCCGGTCCATGGCGACGGCCCCGCTCAGGAGCACCGGCCGGAGTTGGTGCCGGTGAACGCTTTCGGTAACGGTCGTGCCGGCGTGGCCACAGAGGTCGGCGATCTGTTCCAGACTCATGCCGCTGTCGGACAGCAGGGACACGAAGCTGTGCCGTAGCTCGCGGGGTGTCCAGTCAGCGCCCTCGACCGTGCTGCAAGTGAGTCCGGCCGGCCTGGAGGTGTTCATCCGGGAGTGGATCCTTAAGCCGGATGCAACGGAGGCGGCTATTTCCAAGTTCGTGGCGGGGACAAACGATCCATCTCGGATGGAAAGAACCAGGCGCATTCCATTTCCTGTCCCGGCGCAAAAGCCGCCCGTTTCGAGAAAGCGCGAAGACGACCGAGCTGTAGAGCATTGAGTTCGAGTGCCGGCGGAACCTTGGGGCAAATCGATGTCCCGTCTCTGCCTGGCGGGCCAGGGTCATTGCGTAGTTGAGTAGCTGCTGGTCACGGTGGTGATGAGGTCGTGGGGGCGGCGGTTGGCGCGTCGGGTGGCTCTGGCGATGTTGGTCTCGCCATTGCCGCGGTGGAATCCGATGGCGGTGTTGCGCAGGACCGCTGCGACGGCGGGTCCGTTGCCGGTACGTGCCCGGTGGGCGTCCTCGTGGAAGGTCACATCGCGGACCCGTGCGCCGTGAGGCGCTGCTGTTTCGAGTGGAGGTGGGAGACCTTCACCGCTGACCCTGTCGCAGCAGGGCGGTGGAGCTGAGGGCAGCCT
>NZ_JBSFYP010000084.1:0-24804 GCF_053599835.1 Micromonospora sp. NPDC005163 | reverse complement strand
GATTCGGCCATGAAGCCAGGCTATGGGCCGGGTGTCGGCCGGGCGGACAAACCGACAGGCACCGCGGTGTCGTGGACCACCAGCCGCCGGCTGAGCCTCGGCAAGGGAGTGTGTCGATTTCCGTGTTTGGGCCTGCGGTGTGATCGAGGTTGTTAGATGGCGATCCGGTCGCCGTAGGCGAGGACCAGGGCGTTGAGGGCCTTGGCCCAACCGTAGACCCGGCCCGTGATGCTCCCGCCGCCCTTACGTTTCTGCTGGACGACGAGGTAGAGGACCTTCATCGCGGCCTGCTCGGTCGGGAAGTGTCCGCGCCGTCGGGCGGCTTGCCGGAACCGGGCGTTCAGGCTCTCGATGATGTGGTGGTGTAGAGGACCTTGCGGACCTCGTGGTCGTAGTCTAGGAACGGCACGAACTGCGCCCAGGAGGTCCGCCAAAGCCGGATCACGGCGGATACTGGGCGCCGAAGTTGGCGGCGAACGTCTCGAAACGGGCCTCCGCAGCCGTGACGGTGGGGGCGGTGTAGATCTCCCGTAGGGCGGGGTGATCTTCTGCCAGTCCTTGCGGTTGGTGTAGCGCAGGCTGGCCCGCACGAGGTGCACGACGCACTGTTGGTGCACCGCCTGCGGCCAGGCCTGCTCGATCGCGTCGGTCATGCCCTTGAGGCCGTCGGAGCAGACCATGAACACGTCCTCGACACCGCGGTTGCGTAGCTCGGTGAGGTAGCCGGCCCACTGCTTGGCGCCCTCACCGCCGGTGCCGGCCCACATGCCCAGCACGTCACGTTCCCCGTCGAGGCTGATACCGACCACGACGTAGACGGGCCGGTTCGCGACCTGCCCTTGGCGGATCTTCATCACGAGGGCGTCGATGAACACCACCGGGTAGATCCTGTCGAGAGGCCGTTGCCGCCAAGCTTCCATCTCGTCCAGGACGCTGTCGGTGACCCGGCTGACCAACTCCCGGGACACGTCGGCGTCATACACATCCGCCAGATGGGCGGAGATCTCCCCGGTGGTCAACCCTTTGGCATACAGCGACAGGATCGCCTCGTTGAACCCATCCAACCGGCGGGCATGCTTCGGCACGATCCGCGGAGCGAATGATCCGGCCCGGTCCCGCGGCACCTGGATCCGCACCGGACCCACCTCGGTCTGCACCGTCTTCGCCCCGTGACCATTACGCACGTTGGCCCACCGGCCAGTCGTCTCATCGACACCCGCCTCGTCAAGATGGGCATCCAGTTCGGCGTCGAGCGCTGACTCGAGGACGGTCCGGGTGATCCCGGCGAGGAGCCCGCCTGGCCCCACCAGGGACACCCCGTCGGCCTTGGCCCGCTCGACCAACTGCTGCGCGAACTCCACCTCCGCCGCCGTCGGCTGCGGAAGTGGAGCAGCGTTCTTCTTGTCTGCCATGACGTGGTCCTTCCCGGACAGGATCAACGTCCTGTCCAACGGACCACACCCAGGTCAAACACGGAAATCTACGCAGTCCCGGGTGCCGTGACGAACGAACGTCAGATAGCCAGCCGGCGGGCGATGACAGGGATCACGATTGCGGCGGCGACCAGGTGTGCGAGCACGAGCGTGCACTCGATGGCGAGATTGGCGTTGACCAGGAACGGTGGTACGAGCGACAGCGCGGTGAGTGCCACCGCGGTGCGGACCCAGGTGCGTGCCGGCTGGGACGCCCAACGGCGGATCGTCAGGGCGATGAGGATGCCCACAACGCCGAAGATGAACGTGAGCTGCGTGAAGCCGACCAGCGGAATCGACGCGCCGCTTTCGGGTAGCTCGAAATCGACACCGACGGCCATGGCGGTGGCCGCGACGGCCGTCACGGCGACGGCGGCGGCAGCCGCTGCGGCCAGGCCCGGCAGGAACAGGCGGCTGCGCTGCTGGCTGTGGGTGCTGAGCTGAACGTTGGGGCCGGTGGAGGTCATGAGCATCCTTTCCATCTGTCGGCATTCTCGGTGCCGGCTCAGGCGTGGCTGGGCCGGATGTTGTGGTTGAGGTGAAAGATGTTCTGCGGATCCCAGACGGTCTTTAGGGCGGTCAACCTGGCGAGCTTGGCGGCCGGATATGCACGGCGTAGCCCGCGTTGCCCCTCGTCGGCGGCGAGCGAGTTGACGTAGACGCCGTCGGCGTACGGGTCGAGCGCCGCTCCGGCAGCGCGCGCCGCCGCCATCCGGGTGTCGTCCTCGGATGGCTCGATCCAGCGGGAGCCGGCGCTGAACTCGAACGTGGTGCCGCGGTGGCTGAACGCGGCGTCGGCGTCCGCGACGTCGGCGATGGCGCCGCCGTGCGCCTGCAAGCCGACGCCGGGCAGGTAGGTGCCGGCGTGCAGGTCCGACGCGCCGCGCAGCAGTAACGCCTCGATCGCGGCGGTGGGGAACTGCCGCAGGTAGTGCGCGCTGGAGTACCGGCGGTAGGCGTGGCCGCCGGTGGTGTCGTCACGTTGCTGGAGCTCGAGGTACGACGGCGTGGTGACCCGCTCGGCGACCGGGTGCCCGAGCGCGCGCATCGCCGGCAGCAACCGGCGACCCTGCGCCGCGTCGCCGACCCAAACGAAGCCGACGGTGGCGATCGGGCCGATGGCCGTACTGTGAACATCGGCGGTGAAGGTCGCCTGCCGCGGTGCGACGGCGTTCAGGTCCCGCCAGCCTTCGAGCACCGGCACGGCGTCCTCGGCGCGGAAGTCGAACTCGGCGACCAGGGTCTGCGTTCCGGTGTGATGCAAGTCGAAGTCGAAGTCGGTGACGATGCCGAAGTTGCCGCCCCCGCCGCGCAGGCCCCAGTAGAGGTCGGGGTTCTCGGTTCGGCTCGCGGACACAACGTCCCCGCCGGCGGTGACCATCGTGTAGGAGACGACGTTGTCGCAGGCCAACCCGTGTTGGCGGGCGAGCCAGCCCATGCCGCCGCCAAGGGTCAGGCC
Organism: Micromonospora sp. NPDC005163; assembly: GCF_053599835.1. Lineage (NCBI taxonomy): Bacteria > Bacillati > Actinomycetota > Actinomycetes > Micromonosporales > Micromonosporaceae > Micromonospora > Micromonospora sp. NPDC005163. Next base: position 21,873 of record NZ_JBSFYP010000084.1, on the reverse strand, counting down.
GCCGACCCCGGTGTGCGAGACGTTACCTGCGGTCGTGGCGAGGCCGTATGACTGCGACGCCCGGTCGAGTGCGCCGAGCAGCGCGCCACCCTGGACCCGGGCGCGCCGCCGGATCGGGTCGACCCGAACGTTGTTCAACGGGGTCAGGTCGATCATCAGGCCGTCCGCGGGGACGGCGAGGCCGGCCACGTTGTGCCCGCCGCAGCGCACCCCGATCTCCAGGTCGAGTTCGCGAGCCAGGCGCACCGCGGTCACCACGTCGGTGACGCTCGCGGCCCGCGCGATCATCCGCGGACGGCGGTCAATCATGGCGTTCCAGATGGTGCGGGCCGCGTCGTAACCCGGGTCGCCCGGGGTGAGGAGGCGGCCGTCGAAGCGTGCGCTGGTCACTGTGGTCATACGTCTGAGCCTGACGGAAATCGGTACACCCGGTAAGGTCCGATTGCATGGGTCGAATCAGGACCAATTCCAGCACGGCGCAGGACCTGCTCATTGATGTCGACCGGTCCGCGGCCGAACCGCTGCACCGGCAGATCGCCGCCTCGATCCGGGGCAGCATCCGGGCCGGCCGGTTGCGTCTCGGGACGTCCCTGCCACCCACCCGCACCATCGCAGCCGATCTGGGAGTGTCGCGTGGCGTCGTGGTCGAGGCCTACCAGCAACTCGTCGCCGAGGGCTACCTCACCAGTCGGGCTGGCGGTTACACCCAGGTTGCGGTCGAGCCGGTTCCGCCGCCAGCGGATCGCCGCGCCGGGGATCGGTCGGCGGCCCGGATCGACTTCGGGTACGGCCGCACCGACGTGTCGTCGTTCCCCCGGGCCGCCTGGCTGCGTTCGGTGCGTACGGTCCTCACCACCACGCCGAACGAGCGCTTCGCCTACCTCGACGGGCGTGGCGTGCCCGAACTGCACACGGCCCTGACCGACTACCTCAACCGGGTCCGCGGCACGTTGGCCCGCCCGGAGAACGTCGTGATCTGCAGTGGCTACGGCCAGGGCGTCGCGTTGCTGATCCAGGTGCTCGCGGCGCGCGGCGCCCGCCGGCTGGCCGTCGAGGACCCATCCGCGGACGACGACGCCCGCCGCGTCGCGGCCGCTGCCGGCCTGGAGGTGATCGGCGTCCCGGTCGGGCCGGACGGCATTCTCGTCGAGGAGCTCGAACAGACCGACGCGGACGCCGTCGTGCTGACGCCCTCGCACCAGTGGCCCACCGGCGGGGTCCTGTCGGCCACCGCTCGAGCCCGGGTGATCGGCTGGGCGCAGCGTCGCCGCGCCGTGGTGATCGAGGACGACTACGACGCGGAGTACCGCTACGACCGCCCGCCCGTCGGAGCCATGCAGGGGCTGGCGCCCGACACCGTCGTGTACTGCGGCACAGCGAGCAAGACCCTGGCGCCAGGGCTGCGCCTCGGCTGGCTGCTGGCGCCGTCACACCTGGTTGACGAAATCGCGGCGGCCAAGGTTCTGGCCGACCGGGGCTCTCCCGTCATCGACCAACTGACCTTCGCCGACTTCCTTACTCGCGGCGAATTCGACCGGCACCTGCGGCGAATGCGCCCGGTCTACCGCCGCCGCCGCGACGCACTCCTGGCTGCGCTGCGCACACGGCTGCCCGACCTGGAGCCGGACGGTGTCGCGGCGGGCCAACACGTCGTAACCTGGCTCCCGCACGATCTCGACGAGGCTGCGGTCGTGGCTGCCGCCGCCCGGCACGGACTGGTCGTGCAAGGCGTCTCCCGGTACCGATTGAGCCCTGCCGGACCCGGCGGGCTTATCTTCGGCTACGCCACCCTCACCGAACGCGCCATCACGAACGGAGTGGAAGCCCTTGCCGACGCGGTCGCAGAGGTCCGTGCGCACATCTGACCCGAGTCGTTCGCTACGGAGCATGACGGTGGTTGTGGTGTGGGATGTCCGCCCGTGCCGCGAACCGAGGGCTACGCATTGGCACCGCCGAACTCGTTGATGGTGGTCGCAGTGTCACGCCCCGGTCTTGCACCATGATGAGGGTCCGGTCAGCCTCATCACGACGGCTGCGCTGCGCCGGCTGACGGAGCTCAGCGGCGGCGAACCTGGCGGCATGGGCGTCGACCCGCTGCGGTTCCGGGCCAACCTCCTGATCGACATTCCCGGCAGCGGCTTCCCGGAAGAGGGCTGGCCGGGGCGGCGGCTGCAGGTTGGCCCGGACGTCGTCCTGCGGCCGGTCCGGCCGCTCACTCGGTGCGTGATGATCGACATGGCACAGGATCGGGCGGTCGAGCGGAACGATCTGCTCAAGACCCGCCACCGAGCTTCTCGGCCCGGACCGGCGGGCGGCTGGGCTCTGGAAAATGACGCGAAAAGTACCCGCGATGTTACGAGACTGTTTCCAAGATTGCCGGCAGGTAAAAGTTTCTCCTGGAAGATCGCCGCCGCTCCTACGTTTCGGCCACCGCCACCCCGCCGTGGCGGCCGGCACCGAATGTGGAGGACGACGTGCCACGACCGAAAACACCCCCGCCCGGACGGATCAGGCGCGCCCCGGTGAGCGTGCTGGCCACCGTCGCGCTGATCGCGGCAGGGCTGGCGACCGCGCCAGCCGGTGCCGCAGTGGCGGCAACGCCGACCAGCAGCGGACCGACCGCCCGCTACCTCGTGCAACTCGCCGAGCAACCGTTAGCCACCTACACCGGCGGCGTAGCCGGACTGGCCGCCACCAAGCCGACCGGCGCCGGCCGGCTCGACCGCAGTTCCCACGCCGCCACGGCGTACCGGGAGCACCTGCGTCGGCAGCGCGACACGGTACTGGCCGGCATGAAGATTCCCACCAGCCAGGCCCGGGCCGCCTTCGACACCGCCTTCAACGGCTTTGCCGTCGAGCTGAACCACTCACAGGTGGCCCGGCTGCGCGCCACCCGGGGCGTGACCGCGGTGTATGAGGACCAGAAGGTGCACGCCACGACCTCGCACACCCCCGACTACCTCGGTCTGACCGGGCAGGGCGGCGTGTGGCAGCAGCAGTTCGGCGACGTCGCCCACGCCGGTGAGGGCGTCATCGTCGGGGTCATCGACAGCGGCTTCTGGCCGGAGAGCGCCAGCTTCGCCGCGCTGCCCACCCCGCGCCCGGACCAGGCAACCATCGACGCGAAGTGGAAGGGCACCTGCGACGTCGGTACCGAGGCGCCGGTCACCTGCAACAACAAGGTGATCGGGGCCCGCTGGTACAACTACAGCGGGTTGGCCGATGTGTTCTCCGACGAGTACCACTCGCCCCGCGACCGCAACGGTCACGGCACCCACACCGCGAGCACCGCCGCCGGCAACCACGGCGTACCGGCTTCGGTCGGCGACCAGTCCCTGGGGACGATCTCCGGCATGGCGCCGGCCGCGCGGCTGTCAATCTACAAGGCCCTATACGACACCGGCGCCGGCTCGGCGGCGGGTAGCAGCATTGACATCGTGCACGCCATCGACGACGCGGTCGCCGACGGCGTCGACGTCATCAACTACTCCGTCGGTGACGACAACGAGAACTTCACCGCGATCGAGCAGGCCTTCTTCAACGCCGCCGCCGCTGGGGTGTTCGTCTCGGCCGCGGCTGGCAACGCCGGCCCCGAGGCCGGCACCGTCGACAACTCGACCCCCTGGGTGACCACGGTTGCCGCGAGCACCACGGACCAGCAGTACAGCCGGACGCTCACCCTCGGCAACGGCACGACCGTAACCGGTGTGGGCGTGGGCGGCACCGCCGCCGGGCCGGCACCACTGGTTTCGGGGAAGGCCAGCGCGCTGCACCCCGACACCCCGCAGAACGCCGAACTCTGCACCGACGGCGAACTCGACCCGGCCAAGGTCACGGGCGCGATCGTGTTCTGCCGGCGGGGGGTCATCGACCGGGTTGCGAAGAGCGCCGCCGTGGCGAAGGCCGGTGGTATCGGCATGGTGCTCTACAACGACGCGGCCAACTCACTCGACCCTGACCTGCACTCGGTGCCCACCGTGCACATCTCCAACACCGACGCCCCGGCCGTCGCCAGCTACCTCGCGGAGGGCAACCCGACGGCGACGATCTCGGCGGGCCAGTTGACCGCGGTCGAGGCGCCCCAGATCGCCGGGTTCTCCTCGGCGGGGCCGTCGTACTTCAACGGCGGCGACCTGCTCAAGCCGGACATCAGCGCGCCCGGCGTGGGCATCGCCGCGGCGTTCTCCCCGGCGCTCGGCGGGCAGGACTTCGCTCTCGAATCGGGTACGTCGATGGCGGCCCCACACATCGCCGGCATCGCCGCGCTGCTGCGGGCCCGGCACCCTGACTGGTCACCGGCGGCGATCCGCTCGGCGCTCATGACGACCACCGTGGACACCACCGACAAGGGCAATCCGATCAAGCTCGGTGACGCGGACGCCACGCCGTTCAACTACGGCGCCGGTGAGGTCCGCCCGGGCGGCGCGTTCGACCCGGGCCTGGTCTACGACTCCAACCAGCAGGACTGGCAGCGATACCTGTGCGGGCTGGCTGCGAAGGGCTCCCAGGTACCCGACGACGACTGCGCCACGACCGGTGCGATCGAGACGAGTCAGCTCAACTACCCGTCGATCGCTATGGGCAACATGGTCGGAACCCAGACCGTCACCCGCACCGTCACCAACGTCAGCACCAAGAAGGGCACCTACACCTCATCGGTGCGGGCGCCCGCCGGCTACCGGGTCAAGGTCACCCCGGCCAGACTGAACGTGCTCCCGGGCCGGACCGCGACCTTCAAGGTGCAGATCACCAACGAGGCCGGGGCGGTCGACGCCTGGGTTGACGGCTCCCTGACGTGGCGGGACAAGTCCCAGCACCAGGTCACGATCCCACTGGTCCTGAAGAACACCGGGCTGGTCGCGCCCGACCGGATCGCCGGCACCGGCACCTCCGGCAGCTTCTTGATGACCGCGCAGGTCGGCTACCGGGGCACCCTGGCCGCGCAGCCGATCGGGCTGACCGCCGGCACCAGCACCACGACCACCCTGCGCGGCGACGCGCCGATCTGGGACTGGAACTCGCCGGACAACCTGCCGGTCCCCATGCCGGCGTCGCTATACCGGGGCACGGTGCACGTACCCGCCGGCACGGTCAACGCGCAGATCGTCGTCACCGGGGAGAAACCGCTCTGCACGGACATCGACTGGAGCGCAGACCCGCTGCCGGCGTGTGGCGACTTCATGTTCTATGTCTACGACAGCACCGGCAAACTCGTCGAGTACAAGTACGGCACCGGAGACGGCGCCAACATCGTGCTGCCCGGCGCCGGCGACTACACCCTGATCATCGAGCAGTTGTACACCCTCAACACACCAACTGGTCAGGGCGTCAACACGTACACCATCACCACCCTGCTGCCCGGCGCGCCCGGCACCTCGGTGGGCCGGTTGACCGTCAATCCCAAGCAGGTCAGCGTGATGGCGGGCGCGACGGTGAAGCTGAGGCTGAGCTGGTCCGGGCTCACCCCCGGTCGCCGGTACATCGGCGTGGTGGTGCTGAGCAACGGTAAGGAGCCGTTGAAGACCCTGCCGATCACGGTGCGGTCGTAGCTCCTAATCCCCGCGGCCGGACGGGCCGGCGGTGTGCCACAGGTCACCGCCGGCCCGCCCGGCCGTCCACCGGATCAGGTCCGGATGATTGGCTGCCCGCGCGAGCGGCGACGGGCGATTTGACGGGCACGACACGCGGGGCGGGTTCGAGTCCCTGGTCCGCCCTGGACGCCTGCGCGGACCCATCGAGTTCGTCGGCCGGGCGGCCGAACTGGCGACGCTGCGCCGCCTCATCGAGACGCCACCCTGTGTGGTCCTGCTGGAGGGCGAGCCGGGCATCGGCAAGAGCCGGCTTGTCGCGGAGCTGCTCACCGGCTACACCCGACGTCGGTTGGTCGGCGAGTGTGACGACGTGCCGGAGCCGTTCCCGCTCGGTGCCCTGCTCGACGCCATCCGGACCGGTGCCGACGAGCTGGGCCCGGTCAACCCGGTAGCCGGCGCGCTCGCCCCGCTGTTGCCCGAACTGGCCGACCGGCTGCCCCCCGCACCGCCTCCGCTGAACGACCAGCCGGCCGAGCGGCACCGGCTGCTCCGTGCGGTCGCCGCGGTGCTCACCGCGCTCACGCCCGCCGTGCTGGTGCTCGAAGACCTTCACTGGTCCGACCCGGCGACCTGCGAGTTCCTCGCCTACCTCGGCGCCCACCCGATCGCCCACCTGGCCGTCGTGCTCACCGCCCGGCCCCCGGCCCCCACCGGCGGCACGCCCATCCACGACGCGCTGGCCCGCACCCCGCCGGGGGCGGTGCGGCGGATTGCGCTACCACCGCTGAGCGCCGGCGACGTACGCGAGCTGGCCGCCCGTACCTTGCGGCTGGCCGACCCGCCACACCGGCTCACCACCACGTTGCTGAACCGCACCGCCGGCATCCCGTTCGTGCTGGAGGAGGTACTGCGTTCCCTCGCCGAACGGGGCGGCGATCCGCTCGCCGACGACACGGTCCCCTTCGTACTCCGGGACGTGCTGCTCTGGCGGCTGCGCTCGCTCGACGAATCCACCCGCGCGGTGCTCGGCGCCGCCGCGGTGCTCGGCCTGGTGCCGGACAATCGAACCCTCGCCGCAGTGCTCCGCCTCCCCGGCGACGCGGTCCGCGCGGCGCTGGATGCAGCGCAGCACGCCGGCCTGCTGCACGAGGCCACCGACGGGCTGCGGTTCCGCCACGACCTGGCCCGCCAGGTGGTGTACGACCTGCTTTCTCCTGGCACCCGGCAGTGGCTGCACCTGCGTACCGCCCGCGTGCTGGAGCAGTCGCTGCCCCGGCCGGTGGCGCAGCTCGCCCACCACTACCGGCTCGCTGGCAGCGGCGCCGACTTCGTCCGCAACGCCGAAGCCGCCGCCGACCTGGCCACCGAACGCGGTGATGACGCCACCGCCGCCCGGTTCCTGCTGCAGACCATGGACCTCGCCGAGCTGCCTCGTCCGGTGCGCGTCCGGCTCGCCGCGAAGCTGGGCCGCTCAGCCATCGACGGCCTCAGCCAGGCACCCGTGATCCCGGTCCTGGAGCGGCTGCTCGCCGACCGGCACCTGCCGCCCGGCGCCCGCGGCGAACTGGGCCTGGTGCTCGGGCGGATGCTGCGGCAGCAGGGCGAGGAGCTGCGCGGGTACACCGAGATTGAACGGGCCGTGCCGTACCTGCGCGCCCCACGACGCCGGGCGCAGGCGCTCGCGGTGCTGGCCGCGCCCGACACGGTGGTCGGCCGGCACGTGCGCGACCATCTGGCCCGGTGCGCGGCGGCGGCGGAGGAAGCGGCGGCCAGCGGCGACCCGGTCGCCCACCTGGAGGTGCGGATCGCCCGCGCCTCGCTGCTGCTGGAGCTGGGTGACCCGACGGCCTGGCTGGTCATCGACGAGATGCGCGCCTCGTCGGTCCTCGCCGACCGGCCCCGCGAACACGTCCGCGCCTGCCTGAACTGGGCCCAGGGCGCCCTGCACGCCGGGCACCTGGACCGTGCCTCGGCCCTGGCCTCAGCCGCCCGGCGGCTGATGGAGGCGACCGAGTACGAGCGGCTGCTTGGCCTCGTGGAGGTGACCGAACTGGCGCTCGACCGGGCCGCCGGGCGGCTTGACGGGCTGGCGGACCGCCTCGCCCGGCTGGCCGCCACCCCGGAGCGGATCCCGTTCGCCGGGCTCGACGTCCGCGCCGAACTCGCCACGGTCCTGGCCTGCTCGGGATCCCCGGCCGCGGCGGAGCGCCAGTTCCGGGACGTGATCACAGAGGCCCGGCGGGTCGGCGCGATCCTGCCGCTGGTGCAGGCCAGCTCGGGGCTGGCCCGCCTGCTGCTGCCTGACCGGCCCGACGACGCGGCGCGGCACGCGCTCGACGCAGTTTCCCTCGTCCGGGACAAGGGCATCTGGGCCTGGGCGGCGGAGGCGGTCCTCGTGCTGGCCGAGGCCGCCGTGACCACGGGCGAGCCGGGACGGGCCGCGCCGATTGTCACCGAACTCGCCGCCGGCATCGAGGGCCGTGACGCGCCGGTCGCCCTGGCCAACCTGCGGCGCTGCCGCGAACTCGTGCCTGCCTGACCGCTACGGCGCGGTTGGTCGGACCGCGCCGTCGAGCTGTGCCGCGACCACGGGGGAGCCCTGCCGGAGCCGCCCAGGGCGGACGACTCGTCTGGCCCACGACAACGGACCACCACCGCCGCCGAGGCCTGGCGGTCGGCGTTCCTACGGATGCCGTACCAACGCGACGCGCTCGCCGCCCGGTCGATGATCGTGGAGACGTACGAAACCGCGTGCACCTGGGACCGCTTCCCCGCCCTGGGGGCGGCCGTGCTAGCCGCAGCCGGCGACGCGCTCCGAACGGTCGGCGCGACCGGCGTGGTCACCTGCCGCTTCCAACGCGCTGCTCGCCGCAGGCGGCACCATCACCCACCATCACGCCGTCGGCCGCGACCGCCGGCCGTGGTACGACAAGCAGCGTCCCGACCCCGTCGCGCTCGCGCTGCCCGGAGTCGACGAACTGGCTCATCGTCCGGGCGAAGCCGAACGAGTCTCGCCAGCCGCGGAACGCGGCTGCTGGCGGCGCTGGATTTCCTGACGCCGAGCAGCTCGGTGCGCACCCGGGTCGACGCCAGCCGGCTCGCGGCGTCGCTACCGGCTTGGCGATGGCCCGGATGCCGGCCCGGTTGCTCCACGAACCGCAGCGGCTACCGGGCGCCGTTGTCGGCAGAGCGCCAGTCGCCGCGAGGTGGGCGGGTTGCCAGGGAGATCCGAGCTGCAAGACCTCCGAGGTGCAGGCGGAGCCACCTCTCGGACGGCACGGCCTTCCCGCCGGGACTACAGGGCAGCGGTGGTCCGCCGGGCAGCGAGGGTGGGGGAGAGCTTCACCTGAGTTGTGGGCCGAGTGCTGTCGGTGATGCGGTCTAGCAGTACCGGATTGGTCTCGTGGTGTTCGATGTGGGCGATGTGGCGGTGCCTGAGCTCGGCGAGGTGGGCGACGATCAGGCCGGCGCCGACGAAGTCGTCGTCTGCGACGGTGACGTAGACCGCCGTGTCCGTGCCGGCCGACGACGACGCTGGGTATGGTGCGCCGCCGTGCCCGTCCGGGAGACGAAGGCCAGGTTCTGGCGTGGCTACTTGCGGACCCGGCCGCCGTCGAGGCGCACGTGGCCGCGCTGGTCGACACCGCCACCGACGTGCTCCGGTTCCTCGTCGCCCGTTCGGGCGGCGAGTCGCTGATCGACCGGCCCCGCATCGCCCCGGTGTCCCGCCCGCTGCGCCGGGTGCTCCTGGCCGCCCTCAACCGGATCGGCGCGGTACATCTGGTGGAGGACATGCGCCGGCACCGCCGGGCGTGGATCGTCGCTGGCGAGCGGCTGCACCCGGGCGAGTACGCCCACCGGTGGCCCGCCGTCGCGCTGGCGTTCGCCGTTCTGCGCGACACCGAGCTCAACGTGCACCCCTCCGCCCCAGGACGTCGGCGCATCACCACCTACTGCGGCGTGCCCAGCATTTCCGTTTTGACGCCGCGGCGGATCAGCAACAAGGTTGGCGGCCAAGCGGCGAAGAACCCGATGATCAACCCGACCTGGATAATGAGCCAAAACACCGGACTACTAGGCCGCAGGGTCTCGTGGAAAACAAGGAAATGCATTAGCGCCAGCCAGCCTAATAGGGCGAACTCGAAGACGGACACGGTCAGCAGGTCGGTCCTGAAAAATTTCCGCATTGCGGCCCACGTTCTTCGACCACCTGTGTGAGCCGCAGTAGAGTAGCGAAATGCAACGCCTACGGCCACTGCGCCTACATAGTCGCCGACGACTTCGGGCCACAGTGTGCTGCCGAATATCTCGAGGCCAACGCCGTAGGTGATAGGCGTAGCAATGATGACACCCAGAGTACAGTGCGTCGCACAATGATAAGTTACGATTATCGTAGGAGCGTGTCGCGACATCCTGGGCGGTTTGCCGTGCCGGTTCAGCCACCGGGGAGACTGGGGTCTACCCCACTTTCTGTAGGCCAGGACGGCTGCTGGGCCAAGGTAGAGGGCGGTTGCCGGCCAGACTATCTCCATGACCTTGACCGGCTGACGATATCCAAAAACAAGTTGGTCAACAACGACAACGGCGGTGCTGGCCAACCCCACAAAGAGCACAGCCCACGAAAGCATCATGAGCCACGTCGGTTGCACAATCATCTCCGTTCGCTCTAGGGCACTCGACAAGAACCGACTCAAAGCGCATCCAGTACCGGCCGACCTGCTCGACAGCTTCCTCGCCCACACCGGCCTGACCCTCGAACCCAACTCAACCTAACCATTCAAGATCTGTAGTCACGACCCGAAACCCAGGCTGGAATGCCTCAAGGTCGACGGCGGCGTCACCGCCAACGACCTGTGCATGCAACTGCAGGCGGAAATCCTCGGCGTGCCGGTCAGCCGCCCGGTGGACGGTCCAGCTCACCCTCGACTGGGTCGAGGTCGACTGACCGCACCCGGCTTCCGCAGGGTCACTGTCAGCGCCCGGTGGATTGACCCGCGCCGAGCAGCCGCTTGATCTCTGCGGCGGCCGGATGGGCCGGTGCGACGGCCAGGAAACGCCGCAGCGTCTGCTCCGCCTCGGCCGACCGGCTGTTCCGCTGCGCCAGCCCCAGCACCAGCAGGCTGTCGGGGGAATCTGGCTCGCGGGCCAGGACCTCTCGGGCGATTCGTTGCGCGCCGCCGCCGTCGCCGGCCCGCAGCAGCGCGAAGGCGAGCCGCAGCCGGATCCCGTCGTCGGCCGGTCCCGCAACGCCTCCTGGTACATCTGCGCCGCGGCGTCGTACCGGTTCTGCGTCTCGAGGTCGTGGGCGAGCTGGAGGGCGACCGCGACCGGGTCGGCCGCGGCCGGGCGGGCGGGTCGAGCCGGTCTGCGACGACCGCGACGGACGCCACCACGCCCACCGACGCCACCCGCCACACCCGCCGCGCGCCCCGGCCGTCCGGTTGCCAGGGCGCGGCGGGACGGGCCCGGGCCCGTCGGAACTACCTTCCTGACCGCCCCGGGCGAAGTCACAGCGAGCCCGATGGAAGAGACGCATGAGATGCGGCCCGCCGGGCAAGATCATACAACAGGGATCTGCTGCACGAACGGATCTGTTGAACGAAGGGTTGATGGCTTTACCGTTTCCGGTTCGACCGCAGCGCGTGCCGATGCGTGGGCGGTTCGGCCGCGGAGTCGTCAGTGGACGCGGTGGTCCTGGATCGTGATACGCGGGCCGAATCGGGGTTTGCGGAATCCGCTGGCGGAGATGAGCCGCACGATTCGCTGCCGGTGCCCACGCCACGGCTCGAGCAGCTCGAGCATGCCGTCATCGTCGACGGGGCTGCCGGTGAGCGCCCAGCCGACCTCCTTTGCGAGGTTGTAGTCGCCGACGCTCACCGAATCCGGATCGCCGTGGGACCGCTGGGTGGTTTCGGCCGCTGTCCACACGCCGACGCCGGGGATGCTGCGCAGACCGGCGCCGACGCGCTCGTCGCCGGCGTCGAGACTTGCCAGACGATCCACGGAGGCGGCGACTCTGCTCGCGGCGATGGCTGTGCGGGACTGTGACGGCTGTACACCGGCCCGGTGCCAGGCCCAGGATGGGATGAGGCTCCACTCCTGCGCGCTCGGCGTGACTCGCAGACCGTGCGGCGCCGGTCCCGGCGCGGCAGAGCCGTAGCGGACGACGAGGTAGCGCCAGGAATGGTGCGCCTGCCGACCGGTCGTCTTCTGCCCCAAGATGGCAGCGACGAGCGCGGAGAACACGAGTCCAGTTCGAGTGAGGTGCAGGCCGGAACACCGGCGGCGTACCTCAGCGAGCCGCGCGTGACCGGAGAGGTCGAGCCCGCTCCAGTCGTCGCGCGCGCCAAGCAAATCCGGTACGGACGTTCGCGCCCACTCGGCGCCGTCTCCCCACGCCCGGATCCGGAACGCACCCCGATCCGCACCCGCCCCCATCTGGACGTGCAGCGTCGCGGGGCCGTCGGGGGTGCGCACCGCGCGCCAGAACCCATCCGGCGTTGAGAGGAACGTGGGGTCGCCGTCACCGGAGAAGAACGGCCGCACCGTCGCCCGCAGGTCCACCTCGTGGCGAGGCCGGTACACGTCCTCGTGGACGAACTCGGGGTCCGCGTCGAGGGGCATGATGTGAGCGTTAAGTCAGCGAGGGTAGCTCAGCCGAGGTCGCGCTCGAACGCGGTGAGCTGCTCGTCGTCCTGGCCTCCCACGGGTTCGTGCTTGGGGTACGCGCCGGAGCCGGGATGGATCTTATCGATGAGGTCGGTGTACTCCGGGTGGCGGGCAATGAACTCACCCACGACCGGGCAGATGATAGTGATTTTCTTCCCGCTCTCGCGGATCTCGTCCAGGACGCGAGAGACGAGTTCCGTGGCTACCCGATGGTTGCGGTAGGCGGGATCGACCCAGGTCGTCAGCAGAACGACACGGCCGCCCACGAACCGGTACGGGAGCTCGGCGATCGCTTCGGCACCGAGGGTGGCGATCCATCGCCCGTGCTCCGCGTCGTTGATGACATCGAGCTCCCAGCTGGACTCCACCTCGCTAAGACCTGACTTGTCCAAAGCGGCGATGATCGCCGCGTTGTTCTCTTCACGGGCGACCGCCTCGGCCTCGAGATTGATCGTCATCGTCACACTTTCTGTCGGGGAACTAATAGGTGGGTTTAGGACCGGTGTGAACCCTTTGGTCACTCCCGGGTGCGCAGGGTCGATGAGGTCGGCGTACTCGGGGTTGTGCTCGATGAAGGTGCGCACGATCGGGCACAGGATGGTGACGGTCTTGCCTTGCGCGCGTACGTCGTCCAGGACGCGTCGGATCAGTTCGGTGGCGATGCCCTGTTTGCGGAACTCGGGGTACACCACGGCGGCCAGCAGCACGAGTCGGTCGTCGCCGGCGACGTTGTAGGTCAGCCCGGCGATCTCGCGGTCGCCGACGATGGCGTCGTAAATGCCGGCTTGCTCGTCGTTGACGACGGCGAAGTCGAATGCGGGGGCATGGGGATCATCGAGCACCTCGTCGATGAGGACGGCCTGGTCCTGACCGAGGGTGCCTTCCTCGTCGGGGTGTCCGGCCTCGTCGGGGTACTCGAAGGCGTAGCGGGTCGGCTCAGCTGGGCCGGTCATGGGGGTGCCCCTTCGTTAATGGTCATCAGATCGGTCCCGGGTCGCGGCGATAGTCGTACTCGTCCAGCCGCATGTCGTCGACAAAGGCGTAAGCGCAGCTATCGACGTACTTCTCGCGATCGATGGGCGTCGACGAAACGGTCAGCGCCCCGCTCACGGCCGAGTGAGGTCCGGATGACGGCGAGGTTCGTCACATGATTACTCACCGTGCTGGCTGTTCTCGGCCGTGTCGGTCTGCGCGTTGCGTGCGGCGATGGCGGTGAACAGGGTAGCGATGAGGGCAAGTGCACCGTAGCCGAGCGCAATCTGCGGCAGCGAGAAAGTGTGGGAAAGTCGGCCGGCGATGAGGGCCGGGATCGTAGCGCCGCTATAGCAGAGTAGGTAGATCACGCTGAGGATCGGTGCCCGCTCGGCCAGTGTGCTTCCGTGCAGCAGACCGCGAGTGGCGGCGCTGATGGCGATCCCTTGAGCGGCGCCGGCGACGATCGTTGCGGCGATGAACAACGCCAGTGTGCCGGTGGCGATCGCTGTGATGATGCCGATCATTCCGGCTAGGAAGGCGATCATGCCGAGACGTTGAGCTGCCGTTGTTGTGAACCGGCCGCCGAGGGGAGCGCCGAGAACGCTGGGACCCATGTAGGCGGCGAACACCAATCCGACGATGAGCGGGCTGCTGGTGTGGAGCTGGTCCTCGACCAGCGCAGGCACGAACGCTTGGTAGAAAGCCCCGGCCGCCCAGGTGGCCAGGAACACCGCCGCCGCGACGGGGAGCAGATGCCTGACCCGGGCCGGCACGTAGACCCGAGGTCGCAGCGATCGCCAAGCACCCGGCATCCGAGTCACGGTCTCCGGGCTGACGGCAATGAGACCGACAGACAGGAGGAGAAGGCCGATGACAACCAGGAAGATGAGGTCGCGTGGCCACGGCCCGAACTGAACCAGGGCGCCGGAGGCGATGGCGCCGACGGCGAGGCCAAGCATGACTGTCTGGCTGGAGGCGACAGAGGCCAACCACGCAGGCCTGGCGGGTGCGGCGTCGACGATGTACGCAGTGAGGCTGCTACTGGCCAGCCCGGCACCAAGGCCCATCAGGAGCCGGCCGGTGATCAGGATGCCGATGTCGTGCACGTTCAACAGCAGCACACAGCCCAAGAGGAGCAGGACGAGGCTGGCGATCGAGGTGGGCCGTCGGCCCAGATGATTGGACAGTCGCCCCAGCACCAGCAGCGTGGTCAGAGTGGTGGCGGAGTACGCGACGACGGTCATCGAGATGCCGGCGTTGGTGAACCCGTCCTCGGCCCGATAGATGTTGAACAGCGGGATCGTCGAGCCCACAGCGGCAAACGAGGCCACCAGGGAGACCACCGCAGATATGAAGGTCAGCCGGAGCGTTCTGCCCCGGCCGGCCACGTTGGTCACTGGTGCCGTGTTGAGCATGGAGCTACGCATTTCTGTTGTCCTGAACTATCCCTTGGTTCCCGTGTGGTCCCTACCCGAGTGTCTCGCGACCAGGAGCCTCGTTCGACCGGCGTCAGGCGCCCGGAGCGATCGCGCAGGCTGAGACGCAGACCCAGGTGCCCTCACGCTTCTGGTACACGTCCGTGTACAGAGCTTCTTGCTCCGCGCCGTCCGCGATCAGGGTGTAGGAGGCGCGGCCGTGGATCAGAGCAACGTCGCCGAGGATGCGGATCTTGGCCTCACGCAGCGCGAGATCCTTGAAAGGGCGCGGCTTAGCGATGTACTCGAGGTACTCGTCGCGGTTGCGGGTGACACCCGGTGTCTGCACGATGAAATCCTCAGCAAGAAACTCACTGAAGCGCTTGGCATCGCTGGCCTGGTCCGCATTGTTGTAGTCAAGGTTGAGCTGCTCGAGGATCGCCAGATCTTCGGTGGACTGCGTGGTGTCATTCATTTTCTTGCTCCTTCTGTGTGTGGTTCGACGTTCGCTGTAGGTGGGCACAACGAACGGCGTCATGGTCCGACTGTTTAGTGTCGGTTTGGGCGCCGCCTTACCTCAATGTCACGATCTCGTCCCGTTGTGCGGTTCATCGGCGACGAACGTGAAACCGCGGGTGGTCATGTCCGTGCGCCGACGCTCAGTGGCCGAAAGGACAGCTCGGGCGGACACGATCCCGATCGGTTTCCATCAGCCGCGCCTTCCTGTAGATCCTGGTAGTGACGGTCCAGATACGCGGATCCAGCAGCAGCCGAGCCGCAGTCTGAGTGGAGGCTGTGGCCGGGCGTATCACCCCGTGACCGAGTACCTACGCAGGCTAGCCTGCGCGGACTAGATGGTCCAACCTGTCGCTCGTGGCCAGAACCGCCCAGACCTCGTGAACCATCACCTCGGGGTGTTTTGAGCTGTGCTTAGAGACGGTTAGGACCAAGGCGCCCCCAGCTGAACTCGCTCCACGCCAAACCCAGAGACGGACTCATCAGTCCGTTAAGGCTAGGGTACGCCGTCGTTCACGCATCTGGGCGGCGACGGTGTAGCGGAGTCGTCCGTGCTCGTCGAGGCGGCCCAGGAGGAGCGTCTCCGGATTGGCGAGGCTGGGGGTGACGCCGCCGATGATGGCCTCGGTGGTGTGGTAGGCGCGGTACTTCTGCCTTATCTGCACCGTCAGGCCAAGGGAAGTGACGGGTGCCTGCGCACGAGCCACCTTGGCGCCTCGTCACGTCGGGTAGCGCGCGGATCGCGGCAGAAGAGGATGTCGCATGCCCGAAGAGCGGGGCGAGCTGGCGCAGTGTCAGGTTGGTGCGCCAGTACGCCGCGACCGGCAGCACCCGATCTCCCAACGGCAGGCCCCACGGCCGGCCCCGGCGGACCGCGTCCGTTCCTTCACGCCGCAGCATGGTCGCCAACTTGCCGAAACTGCGCGGGCTCAGCCCGGTGAACGGGGCTATCCAGGACGACTGCGACGCCGTGATCACACCAGCCATTCCAAGACCATCTCGCCCGCGACCAGCAGCCATACGACAGCCCTTAGGGTGAGCGGGTGGTCGAACATGATGTGAGGAAGGTGCGGGTGGTGTTGCCTGCCCACGTGGTCGAGGTCGGGACCGAGCCGCTGGACCGGCCGATGCGGAACTCAGTGGGCGGCTGGCCATTCCTCGACGACGCCCAGGAATGGCCCGAGTGTTTCTGCGGCGAGCGGATGGCTCTGTTCTTTCAACTCGACATACCCCCGGACGTGGAGATTTTCGGCGGAGACCACCTGCTGGTCTTCCACTGCCGTGCGCACAACGACGCATCCGAACCCGAGTCGGCCAATGGTCGACTTGTACCCCGGTACTGGGACGCTCCGCAGCCGCCCTACCCGCGCCCGTTCTGGCGTGTGCTGCTCCAGCGCCACGCGGCGCTGCCAGCGGCGGAGGCCGAACCGTCCTTGTGCGCCCTGCCGCTGACGCTGCGACCCTTCATGGATACCCCCAACTCGCGAGGGCTCGGAGCCCAGAGTTTCAAGGTGGGTGGTACTCCGTCCTGGGCGCAGGATCCCGAGTACTACAGGTGCGCGTGCGGCGCCGATCTGGTGTACGTCTGCCAGGTGCCAGAGGGCATGGAGTTCGCCGTCCACCCCGGCCAGCCAGAGCAGCCCTACAGCATCCGCGCCGACACCTACTGGCTGTTTCTTGGCAACGAGGTCTACCTGCTGGCGTGCCCGGCCCACTGCGATCCGGCGGCGGTCTGGCCGGTGAACCAGAACTGACCCCTCCGCATCACCGACCTGCACACCTCCATCACCGCCGATCCCGCTACAACGAGCAGGTCAGCCAACACTCCATAGATCACTTACGGGACAACCTGTAGATCGGCAGCACCAAGTCAGGATCAAACGCCCGGCGACCGACTGCACGATCGCTGCTCTGCGACGCACTCACGGCGGCGTTCTGCCGACACCCAGACATCCGCTCATCGGCATGTCCGAGCGTCGACCGCGCCGGTTCACCGTAACGCTGGGTAGCGCGCGGATCGCGGCAGAAGAGTGCGGCTGACTAGGGCTCGTCCTCCACGATCAGTACCTGCATGCCGGATGTCTATGATCAGGAAAAGTATCGCTGACATTCGCCTACTGGACACGCCGCTCAGTCTGCCCTTGCCGGCGCGGGGCGCGGCCGGTCCGACGGTAACTCCGCCGCGGTGCGCCACCAGTGGCGCGACACGAGCCCGGCCAGCACGGCGCCGGCGGCGTTGACCAGCACGTCGTCGACGGAGGACACCCGGTCCAGCCGCAGCACGTACTGTGCGGTTTCGACCAGGGCCGAGCAGCCTGCCCCGAGCGCCAGGATCCGCGGCACGGACGCCAGCACCGCGAACCTCATCGGGGCGAAAAACCCCAGCGCCGCGAAGATCAGCAGGTTGCCGCCGATCCCGACGGGCCCCATCGTGAACAGGTCCCGCAGCGGGATCAGACTCACCCGGCCTGGGACGGTGCCGGCCCCCGGTCCCGGCATCATGGTGATCCATACGAGCGGTACCGTCCCGTAGACCAGGCCCATCTCGGCCAGCGACATCCGCCACGCCGATGTGCCACCGGTGGCACGCCGAAAGCGCGCCAGAGCCCACACCACCAGAGCAGCCAACGGCAGCCCCACCAGCATCATGAGCAGCACACCGTTCTCCGTGTCGTAGCAGCCGTGCCACCGCCCGGCCATGCACCTCGGAGCGGACATCAGAAGCGGTCGCCGCACGGCGAACGCGACGCTCGCCACGCCGATGACCGCCAGGCTCAGGAGCACGATCCTGCGCGTGCGGCGGGTCGATGCTGACAGGGATGCACTGTGGTTCATGTCCCCATCTAATCGGGAGGGCTGCTGCGGTGGCGTAAGCACTCTCGATACACCCGCAATACACACCCGCGACCAACCCGCCCGGAGTAGCGGCACACTCAATTCGGCACGTCCGGACGGCAACCGGGCCAGCTCGGCGTGACGCTGCGTAGCGCGCGGATCGCGGCATGACAGTGTGCCTGATCTTGGCAAGTCATACCGGCCACTCATGTAGTCGCGCAGGGACCAGCCGCTGGCGGCGGGCTGCTTCCCGCTCACGGAGCACCTCGCCGACGCCGACGGCCTCGTCCTCCTCGTAGTCTGAGACGATGCGGGGGCCGTGCCCCCGCGCCGTCCACTATCGCCAGTCGGTGTGCGCAGCCTGCTTGCGACCAACGGCCATCCGCATCACGATCACGGTGTACGCGCAGAGCACGGCGAGCCCGGCCCACCCGGGGAGCGGGAAGTACCCGGCCGACGGCGCATAATGCGCGGTCACCTGCGGATACTCCACCATCGTCTGCTTGACGGCGAAGCCTGCGGCCGGGGTGAGCCGCAGCACCCACTCGGAGAGCGTGTCGGGCAGTAGCGGGAACGCCGCGACGCCGTAGGGCAGGGCGGCCAGCGACAGTCCGATGAGGATCGCTGCCCAGCCACGGCGCAGCCACACGCCGAGCCCGTACGCGAGGACGGCGCAGAGGGCGAGCACCGCCGCGACGCCGACGATCACCCGAGCGCCGGTCAGCACCGGCACAGGCTGCACCGGGATGCCGTTGCCCTTCAGGATCGCCATGCTCGCCGGGAGGACGACGCCGACGGCGACCAGACCGGTGACGAAGGTGGCCGCCCCGACGACGGCCGCCCGGGCGGCGATCACCCGCCGGGAGGCCGTCTCGCGAGCCGTGCGGGCGCCGTAGCGGGCCGCGGCGATGAGCACGATGATCAGCGCGACCGTCAGGCCGAGCAAGGTGTTCTCGACGCTCCGCGCGCCCTCGTCGCTGAACGGCCCTATGTCGCCGGTGCCGCTGACCGTGATGACATCGTCCTTTTCCACGGCTCCGGAAGCGTTATGGTACTTCTCCCAGTCGGTGTGGTTCATCTGGCCGATCGAGTCGCTGGCCCACGCGCCGGTGGCACCGCCCTCGACGGCGACGTTGTCGAAGACGCCGACGGCCTGGGTGAACCGGACCTCCTCGATAGCGCCGCCGAGGCCGATTTCCCGGAGCGTGAGGTCGCCAGGGGACGTGGCGAAGAGGCCGACCTGCACGTTGTCCGGCAGCCCGTCGAGCTTCGCCGTTCCCACGGTGTGCCACTGCTCGCCGTCGGCCGACTCGGAACCGGTGATGGTGTCGCCCGAGCGGGTCAGGCGCAGCCAGCGCGGGGACTGCTCCGAGACGCCGCCTGCGCCTCCGGCGACGTCGTGCTTGTAGTCGTACTGGAAGCGCACGCCGTGGCTGCCGGTCATCATGAGCGCCGCGTAGTGCGAGCCCTGCCGCACGCCGTCCTTGACGATGATCCCGGCCTTCGCCCACGGCACCAGCCCGGACACGATCTGGTCGTGGTTCGGCGGGGGATAGGTGATCGTCCCGGTCATCAAGGTCATCCGTACCGTGATGCTCCCCTCGCGGCCCAGGTCGCGATGCAGGAACCAGAACCTGTCGCTGACGATGGAGCCGTCGCCGGCGACGGGAGCGGCCGGGCAGGGCCCGTCGCAGGACGCACGGGTGCCGGAGGTGAACAGCAGGCCCAGCGCGATGACGGTGAGGGCCGCGGCGGCCAGGGCGATCAGGCGGCCCGGGCGGCGGAACGCGGTCCATTCCCGCCGGAGGAGTTCAGTGGTCGACATGCCGTCCGTTTTACGGATCGGCGCGTAACACGGCCCGAACCGGCTCTGTCATGCTGTTGTTAGGTCTTCCAAGGCATGCTGGAGGCATGATCAGGCTGCGCAGCGGGACCGTGGGGGTACGGTTCACGATCTTGTACGCCGTTGTGTTCCTCCTGTCGGGTGTCGGGCTGCTCGGCCTGACCTTTCTGCTCTCTGACGGCAGCCTGAGCAGCGTCGCCCCCGCCGGGAATCCCCCCGCCCACGGCAGCTTCGCCGTGGCGCAGCAGCGCATCCGGGAGCTGGAGGACCAGCTGGCCGAGGTGCACGCGCAGCAGGCCAGTCAGCTGCTCGCCGGTTCGCTGGTGGCGCTGATCGTGATGGCCGTCGTGTCACTGCTGCTCGGCCGGGCGCTGGCTAGGCGCGTCCTGCGGCCGCTGCGGATCATCACCAGCGCCACGCGGCGCATCTCCGCCGACAGCCTGGACCGGCGGCTTGCCGTCACCGGCCCGGCCGACGAGGTGAAAGACCTCGCCGACACCATCGACGAACTGCTCGAACGGCTCGAAGTGTCGTTCGCCGCACAGCGCCGCTTCGTCGCCAACGCCTCCCATGAGCTGCGTACGCCGCTGACGACCATGCGGGCGTCGCTGGACGTCGCGGTCGCCAAGCCCGACCCGGCCGCCTCGACGGTGGCGCTCGCGGACCGCCTGCGTACGCAACTGGACCGGGTCGATCACCTGCTCGACGGGTTCCTCGTGCTGGCCCGGGCACAGCACGGCGCGCTGGCCGACGCCGCCCCGGTCGACCTCGGCGACCTCATCGGCGCGGCACTGTGCGACAGGTACGCCGACGTGGAGACGAAGCGGCTGAGCGTAACGGTGGACGTGCCGCCGGGAACGGCGACCCAGGGCAGCCCGGCGCTGCTGGCACGGTTAGTGGAGAACGTCGTCGACAACGCCGTAACACACAACGAGAACGGCGGATGGATCGGAATCACCGGGTCCGCGAGCGAGGAGGAGACGGTGCTCGTCGTCGAAACCGGCGGGCGCGTCCTCGACCAGCGGGAGGTCGACCGGCTGACGCAGCCCTTCGAGCGGCTCGGCGACGAGCGTACCGGCTCCTCGGGACTAGGCCTGTCCATTGTGGCCGGCGTAGCCGCCGCCCACAGCGGCCGGCTCATCCTGCTCGCCCGGCCGGAGGGCGGCCTGCGCGTAACGATCACGTTTCCGGTCGCGAAGGTACCGGCGGCATGACGTGCAGAGCGCCGCATGCCGCGGTCCTCCTGGTTGGAATTTAGGTCGGCATGAGGATCCTCGTCGTCGAAGACGATCACGCACTCGCCGAGGTCGTCGCGGAAGGGCTGCGCGACCAGGGAATGGCCGTCGACCTCGCCCACGACGGGCTGACCGCCGCCGCCAAGCTCGACCTCACCGCGCACGACGTGGTGGTCCTGGACCGGGACCTGCCCGGCCTCCACGGCGACACGCTGTGCCAGATGATCACTGAGCGGGCAGACCGACCGATGGTGCTGATGCTGACCGCGGCGAGCGCGCCCGGCGACCGGGTCAGCGGGCTGACCCTGGGCGCGGACGACTATCTCGCCAAACCCTTCCACTTCCCGGAGCTGATCCTGCGCATCCACGCGCTGGCCCGCCGCAAGCCAGACGCCCGGCCCCGGACGCTGCACGCAGCCGGGATCGAGCTAGACCCGATACGCCGGACCGCCGTTCGCGACGGACGGCAACTCAACCTCTCGGTGAAGGAGTTCGCCGTGCTGGAGGCGCTGCTGCGGGCAAGCCCGGGCTTCCTGAGCACCGAGACCCTGCTCGAACAGGTCTGGGACGAGAACGCCGACCCGTTCACCAACACCGTTACAGTGACGGTCGGCCGGCTGCGGCGCAAACTCGGCGGTCCACCAGTCATCGCGACGACGCCAGGAATCGGCTACCGGATCGCCTAATCCACCGCCCCACAACGGCACCCAGGCGAATGATTCGAGCGTGACACCCTAACTGGACGAGCCGACACACTCATCTCGGCAGACATCCCAGGATTCAAAATGTCAAGCGGCTGCTGTGCTGTGGTGAGCCCAGGCCTTGTGTTCGTCGTAGATTGAGCGGGTCTTGAG
>NZ_JBSFYP010000083.1:0-25073 GCF_053599835.1 Micromonospora sp. NPDC005163 | reverse complement strand
GGTCGGCGGCCGGCGGCGCGTTCGCCGCCGCGGCCGGCGCGGAGCCGGCGCTGGCCGAGGTGCGCCGCCGGCTCGAGGTTGACACCATCGACCGGGCCGTGCTGAGGGCGGCGCTGGCCGAGGCACACACCCTGGCCGAGGGCTACCAGTCGGTCTGCTGGCAGGGCGCGACCCCGCAGGAGTACGTCGCGGACGTCGCCTACCTGGACGGCCGGCTGCTCATGGACGCGCCCATGGGAGACGTGCAGTGGGAGCCGGAGCGGGTGGACGCCGAGCGGGTCCGGGGCACCGATCGGGCACTGGAGGCCCGGGGCCGGCGGCGCTATCACCTCGGGGTACGGCACGAGGCGTCCGGCCGGCTGGTCGCCTGGACCCTGCTGGACGTGGGCGCGTCCGCCGACTGGCACGCGTTCCAGCAGATCACCATCGTCGACCCGGACCACCGCGGGCACCGCCTCGGCCTGCTCGCGAAGATCGAGAACCTGCACCACCTGCTCACCCACGAGCCGGCGGTGCGCGTGATCGACACCTTCAACGCGGCCAGCAACAGCTACATGGTGGCGATCAACGAGCGGCTCGGCTTCCGCCCGGTGGACTCCTGGAACAACTGGCAGCTCACCCTCTGATCTTGGCGGTCACCCGTCCGGCCGGTCCAACTGCCCGGCCAGCTCGCGGACCGCAGCCTGGAAGTCCTCGTCCGGGATGAACCGGTGCCCGTGCAACGGGGGCGGCACGGTGTCGGTCGGCGGGATGAGCAGACCCTTGGGATCCCGTACCCGGCGGTCGACCCGGGCCGCCGGATCGTCGGGCGTGACCTTCGTCGGACCGAACACCGGCCCGCCCACCGGGTCGGTGTACCGCCAGAGGTTGATCCACCGCCACGACAACCGGTCGCCCAGCTCCCGCAACACCTCGTCGTTGACGTACGCCGGGAAGATCCTGCGGTACCGCTTCCTCAGTGGGGAGGCGTAGGTGAGCAGCGCGATCCGCCGCTGGCAGTCGTCCGGGAGTTGGAGCACCGTCACCGCGATCAGCACGCTGCCGTGGCTCTGGCCGGACAGCACCACGCCCTCCCCTGCGGCGGTGAGCTGCCCGATTCGGCGGGTCAGCTCGGGGACCGCCCGCTCGACGTAGCAGGGCGGGGCGAGCGGGTGCGTGGCGCGCGGCCAGAAGGTGGCCAGGTCCCAGAGCACCCCGACCAGCCGGATCGCGTCGGACCGGTAGGCGAACAGTCCCATCCCGGCGAGGATCAGGGCGAACAGGCCGATCAGCAGGGCGCCGAGGTCGGTCACGAAGACCACCGGACGGGCCAACGGCTCGCCACCGAGCGAAAGAGCGAGCGCACCCGGTCCGAGGCCGATCGCCGACAGCCCGGCCGCGGTCAGGGTGAGCACCGCCAGCACGCCGTACGCGGAGGCCAACAGCGGCCCGAGTCGATCCACCAGCGAGGCGTGCGCGATCGCGTCCCGGACGGCCCTGGGCCGTTCCGGTGGCACCTGGGACGCTTCCGGGTAGTCCGCCCGGACCAGCTCCTCGGCCGCCCGGCGGCGGCGGTCCCGGCCGATCCGGGGGGCGAGCAGAGCCACCACGATCACCACCAGCACTGCCAGGGAGAAGCCCAGGGTGACCCACCGGTAGGCGACCGGCGGTTCCAGCGGTGGTGCGTCGGGCGGCAGCGGCCGGGCCGGCGTCGGGCTGGAACCACGGTCCAGGTACTCGGCGAGTCCGTAGGTCATGCCCGAGGAGTAAGCGACTCCCAGCCCGATCGCGACGGATATGAGCACGGGCGCCCCCGCCCCGGTGAGCAGGTAGCGCGGCCGCGACAGGTGACGGCGCTGCACCAGGACGACCACGCTCAACACGGCGAGCAGCACCATCTGCCCGGCGAAGAGCCCGGCGACCAGCACGCCGTACCCGGGCAGCGTCCCCTCGGCCGACCACGGCGGCCGGGGCGACAACGCGTACCCCAGGGTCAGTGCGGTGAGCGCGACCGCCACCCACCGGATCGTCGACGCGACGACCTGGTCCTGCTCGCGGCGCTGCTCGATGCCCGGCAGGCAGAGCAGCACCGCCGCGCCGCCGAGCAGCAGCACGTCCGCGGCCAGCAGCAGCCAACCGGGCAGGGCGCCGTCGTGCGGAGCGAGCGCCAGCAGCAGCGTGACGTCGAGCGTGCCCAGCGCCACCGCGGTGTGCAATGAGCGCAGCCGACGCAGCAGCGAGCGAGTGTCCCAGAAGGCGGGCGTGTCCAGCCGGTCCGCGCCCACCCCGGGCACCCGGACGCTGTCCTCGGGGAGCTGCCAGGTCCGGGCACCGAGCCGCCAGACCACGGCGATCGCGATGATCGGCAGCGCGGCCAGCAATGCGAGGCGCTGGCCCGGCGGCACGCCACCCAGCCAGGAGATCTCCCGGCGCCCCTCCAGGCACCTCGGGTAGGCCGCGCACTGCCAGGCGATCAGGTCGAGGGACACCCCGACGGTGGAGAGCACGTACATCGCGGTCATCGTCGCGGCCAGCAGACGACACACCGCTCGCGCGGCGGTGCCGCTCTGGCCGGGGACCGGCAGCGTCCAGGCCGCGATGTTGCTGAGCATGAACGGGAGCAGCAGGACCAGGGAGAAGGTCCGTCTCGCGGTGCCGCCGCCGGTCAACCGACTCCAGCGGTACGCCTCCAGCGTCGCCCCGCCCGGGTCCGCCGGATCGCCGAAGCCGGGCCGGGGTCGGTAGAAGCCCGCGTCGTCGTCCCCGGCGACCCGTACCACGATGGGTCGGTCGAGGATCGTCTCCGGACCCTTGTCGGCCACCCCGTGTACCCGGATCTCGGTGATCCCCACCCATCGCCCTTTCCTGGCCCGAGCACGGCGGATACCCGCTGCCGTCCGGACCAATCCCGACCTCCGCGCGGCCTGCTGCGCTGTCGGGCATTGGCGCTTCTGCTCCCGGACACGGCTGCGGCATGATGGCGGGCATGACGGAGACCCCGCATCCCCTGTACGACAGGCACGCCGACACCCTCAACCGTGCGCTGACCGCGATCACGGAGCGGGGCTACTGGTCCGCCTATCCCGAGTCCCCCAGCCCTCGCGTGTACGGCGAGACCGCCGCCGCCGACGGTAAGGCCGCCTTCGAGGCGTACCTGGGTGGCGACTTCCCGCTCGACCAGCCGGGCGCTGGCGACCGGGTCGCCACCGAGGCGAGCCCGTTCGGGGTGGAGCTGGCGGTGCGCTACCCGCACGCCGGCACCGACGAGCTGGTCGCCGCCGCCACCGCCGCGCTGCCGGCCTGGCGCGACGCCGGCCCGCAGGCTCGGGTGGGCGTCTGCCTGGAGATCCTCGACCGGCTGCACAAGCACATCTTCGAACTGGCCAACGCGGTGCAGTTCACCAGCGGGCAGGCGTTCGTGATGGCCTTCCAGGCCGGTGGCGCGCACGCGCTGGACCGGGCGCTGGAGGCACTGGCGTACGCGTACGCCGAGATGACCCGGCACCCGGGGACGGCCGGCTGGGAGAAGGCCGCCGGCAAGGGCGACCCGCTGCGGATGACCAAGACGTTCCACGTGGTGCCGCGTGGGGTGGCGCTGGTGATCGGCTGCAACACCTTCCCGACCTGGAACTCGTACCCGGGGCTGTTCGCCTCGTTGGTCACCGGCAACCCGGTGATCGTCAAGCCGCACCCGCGCGCGGTGCTGCCGCTGGCCATCACCGTGAAGTACGCCCGGGAGGTGCTCGCCGAGGCGGGCTTCGACCCGAATCTGATCATGCTGGCCGCCGAGGCGCCCGGCGAGAAGCTCGCCAGCGACCTGGCCCTGCACCGGTCCGTGAAGATCGTCGACTTCACCGGCTCCACCGAGTACGGCGACTGGCTGGAGACGCACGCCCGGCAGGCGGCGGTCTACACCGAGAAGGCCGGGCTGAACACGGTGGTGATCGACTCCACCGACGACTTCGCCGGGATGTGCCGCAACCTCGGCTTCACGCTGACCCTGTACAGCGGCCAGATGTGCACCACCTCACAGAACATCTTCATCCCCGCCGGTGGCATCGAGACCGACCAGGGGCACAAGAGCTTCGACGAGGTGGCCGGCGGGATCGCCGCGGCGGTCGGCAAGCTGACCGCCGACCCAGCCCGGGGTGTGGAGCTGACCGGCGCCATCGTCAACGACGGGGTGCTGGAGCGGCTGGCCGAGGTGACCAAGGTCGGCGAGCCGGTGCTGGAGTCCCGGGCCGTGGCGCACCCGGCGTACGCCGACGCGGTGGTGCGTACCCCGACCATCGTGAAGCTGGCCGCGGACGACGCGGAGACCTACGGCCGCGAGTGGTTCGGGCCGATCTCGTTCGCCATCGCCACCGAGTCCACCGCGCACAGCCTGGAGCTGCTGCGCCGGACGGTCGGCGAGAAGGGCGCGTTGACCGCGGGTGTCTACTCCAGCGACGAAGCGGTGCTGGACGCGACCGAGGCGGTGGCGGTCGAGGTCGGGGTGCACCTGTCCTGCAACCTGACCGGCGGGGTCTTCGTGAACCAGTCGGCGGCCTTCTCCGACTTCCACGGCAGCGGCGCCAACGCGGCGGCCAACTCGGCGCTGACCGACGGGGCGTACGTGGCGAATCGGTTCCGGATCGTGCAGTCGCGTCGGCACGTTTGATCTTTGCTTTGGTTGCGGTTGGGGTTTCCGGGGCAGCCCGCCCCGCTCCGGGCGGTCAGGCTTGATCCCTGCGCGGGGCGGGCTGCCCCGGAAACCCTTTCGGGGCACGCTGGTCGGGAGGCCGCCCGGCCGTGGGTGGGGTGGGTCTTAGTCGGGTCTTGCCTTTTTGATGGTCTTTTGGTTTTGGTTTAGGCGGGTTTGCGCATCTGGAGTTCGGTGAGTGCGGGGATGGTGGGGTGCGGGACGCGCACGCCGGTGTCGACGAAGCCGAGTCGTTGGTACGCCCGGTAGGCCCGGTCGTTGCCGACCACCACCTCCAGCATCAGCTCGGGCCGCCCGCACGACCGTGACCAGGCCGCCACCGCGTCGACCAGTTCGGCGAGCAGTCCACCGCCCCGCCAGGCGGGGGTCACGTAGACCGCGTAGATGACGGTGAGGCCGGTTTCGGTCGGGGTGGCCGTGCCTCCGGCGTGCCCGACCAGCCGGCCGCCCGGGTCGGCGACGAACTGCGCGGTGTCGGACCCGATCGAGGTGTACGCGACCCGGGCGGCGTAGTCGGCGTGCGGTCGGGCCGCCGCGTCGGCCAGGGTCTCCAGGAAGGCCAGCGGCGCGTCGGCGAGCATCTCCAGGCGCAGCGCCCGCATCCGTGCGGCGTCCGCCGGCAGGACCCGGCGAATCTTCGCCTGCCGTGGGGCGGCCCCGCGCGGATAGGTGGTCATGCCCGCATGCCTATCACAGCGTCGGGCGGCGACTCCGGCCGCGCCCGCCGCCGTCGGCCACCTTCGAACGGCCCGGTCACCGGGCGCCGCGCGCTGGACGCCCCGGACCGTTGTTCCGACATCCCGCTGCGCGGTCCACGCGCCCGGCGTCGCCCGTTCACGTCGCCTGCGGCAATCACCGGCGTGAATCTGGGTGATCGGAAACCGGGGCCGAGGGAACGGGGCCGGGGCGATCGGAATATGCCCGATTTGTGGTCGTGCGCGGCCGTCACTCCTCGTGTAGCGTGCGATTTCGGTCACCGTTTCAGCGGCCGTCATCGATCGCCGGAACGGTGGCCCGGAGGCGCCCGGCCCTGCCGCGCGCCGGGGCAGGCAACGCCGCGCAGAGTGAGGAAGTGCACCGTGGCACAGGGCACCGTTAAATGGTTCAACTCCGAAAAGGGCTACGGCTTCATCGCCGTCGACGGCGGTCAGGACGTGTTCGTCCACTTCTCCGCGATTGAGATGGACGGCTACAAGGCGCTGGACGACGGCCAGCGGGTGGAGTTCGACATCGCGCAGGGCCAGAAGGGCCCGCAGGCGGAGCGGGTGCGCGTCATCGCCTGAGTGGGCCGACGCCGGCTCGTCCCGGAGGGCCGGGGCTGCGTCACGCGGCCGGACCCTGGAAGATCGTGAACCATTCCAGCCGTTGCTGAGGAGGGTTCATGTCCGACCAGCCGCCCCCGGCCTCCCCACCCCCGGGTCAGCCCGACCCGTCCGGCCCGCACCCGGCCGCGTCAAGTCCTCCCGCTGGTGACCCGACCGCGCCATCCCCCTGGGGCCCGCCGCCGGGTGCCCCTCCCGGCTGGGATCCGAGCGTGCCGCCCGCCTGGGGGCCGCCACCGGGCGCGCCTCCGCAGGGTTGGGTGTTCCCGCCCACCGGCGGCTACCCGGTCGGCGCCGGGCCGTACGGCGGGCAGCCCTGGTACCCGGGACCCCCGGCCTCCGGGTGGTATCCGCCGGGCCTCGATCCGGCGGACCGGCTGGTCACCCCACCGGGGGCCGGGCTGGGCGCCTGGTTCGACCGGTGCGTCGGCGCGGTCCGGCGTGGCTGGCGACTGCTGCTGCCCATCCTGCTGCTCACGCAGGTGCTGCCGGCGGCGGTGCTGTCGGTGCTCTCGCTCGGGCTGGACCCGACCGCGAAGTGGGAGACGACCGCCGTCGAGGAGTCGACCTCCCTGCCGGACACCTTCTTCACCGACCTGGCGACCATGTTCCTGGTGCTCATCGGCGGCAGCCTGCTGATCGGGTTGGTGCAGGCCGTGGGCTGGGCGGCCGGCACCTGGGTGATCACCCGTCAGGCGGTCGGTGAGCCGGTCAGCCTGGGGGAGGCGCTGCGCTACGGCCTGCGCCGCGCGCTCGGGCTCTGGGGCTGGACGCTGCTGATCGGCGTGATCGTCGGCCTGGGCGTCTGCTTCTGCGTCCTCCCCGGCATCTATCTCGCCTTCGCGCTCAGCATGGCCGGGCCGGTCTATCTCTTCGAGCGGGAGAACCCGATCGGCCGGTCGTTCCGGATGTTCCACGACCGGCTGGGGCTGCTGCTGGGTCGGGTGGCGCTGGTGGCGGCGGCGCTGATCGTCGGCACTGTGGTCGCCGGCGTGCTGGAGGGGGTCGGCAGCGCCCCGTTCGGGGCCGACCCACTCGCCACCCCGGGTTCCGCGATCGGCGTGGTGCTGGTGATCGCCGTCGGCGCGGTGCTGGCCCTCCCCGTCCATCTCGCGCAACTGGTGGGGCTGCTGGTGACGTACGCCGAGCAGCGGGCCCATGAGGGGCCGGTGAACGGCGCCGGACTAGCCGCGGAACTCCGTTGACCGAGGCGTTCGTGCTTGCACTCGGCAGGGGAGAGTGCTAAACAAGTCATTGGCACTCGCATACCGTGAGTGCCAATGGTCGGGACGGTGGGGCCAGGGTCGCGCCGGCGCGGAGACGCCGGGGTGACACATGGCCGGTCGTCGCGGGCTATCCGGCCCGGCCGAAGGACGTCGTCGTCGCCAGGTGGCGACGTCCCAAGGTGCGTACACCAGGCGGCCCACCCGGGGCACACATCTCGGGTGGCCCGTGAGTGTCCAGGAGGACAACGCCGTATGGCCAAGATGATCGCGTTCGACGAAGAGGCGCGCCGCGGCCTCGAGCGGGGCATGAACCAGCTCGCCGACGCCGTAAAGGTGACCCTCGGCCCCAAGGGCCGCAACGTCGTGCTCGAGAAGAAGTGGGGTGCCCCCACCATCACCAACGATGGTGTGAGCATCGCCAAGGAGATCGAGCTCGAGGACCCGTACGAGAAGATCGGCGCTGAGCTGGTCAAGGAGGTCGCCAAGAAGACCGACGACGTTGCCGGTGACGGCACGACGACGGCGACCGTCCTGGCCCAGGCCCTGGTTCGCGAGGGCCTGCGCAACGTGGCCGCCGGCGCCAACCCGATGGCCCTGAAGCGGGGCATCGAGGCTGCGGTCGCGAGCGTCTCGGAGGAGCTGTCCAAGCTCGCCAAGGACGTCGAGACCAAGGAGCAGATCGCTTCCACCGCCTCCATCTCCGCTGGCGACAGCACCGTCGGCGAGATCATCGCCGAGGCGATGGACAAGGTCGGCAAGGAAGGCGTCATCACCGTCGAGGAGAGCAACACCTTCGGGCTGGAGCTGGAGCTCACCGAGGGTATGCGCTTCGACAAGGGCTACATCTCGGCCTACTTCATGACCGACCCGGAGCGCATGGAGGCCGTCTTCGACGACCCCTACCTCCTGATCGTCAACAGCAAGATCTCGTCGGTCAAGGACCTGCTCCCGATCCTCGAGAAGGTCATGCAGTCGGGCAAGCCGCTGCTGATCATCTCCGAGGACATCGAGGGCGAGGCCCTGGCCACCCTGGTCGTCAACAAGGTCCGGGGCACCTTCAAGTCCGTCGCCGTCAAGGCTCCGGGCTTCGGTGACCGCCGCAAGGCCATGCTCGCCGACATCGCCATCCTCACCGGTGGCCAGGTCATCAGCGAGGAGGTCGGCCTCAAGCTGGACGCCGTCGGCCTCGACATGCTGGGCCGCGCCCGCAAGGTCGTGGTGACCAAGGACGAGACCACCATCGTCGACGGTGCCGGCGACGCCGACCAGATCCAGGGTCGGGTCAACCAGATCCGGGCCGAGATCGACAAGAGCGACTCCGACTACGACCGTGAGAAGCTGCAGGAGCGGCTGGCCAAGCTGGCCGGTGGCGTTGCGGTGATCAAGGTCGGCGCGGCCACCGAGGTCGAGCTCAAGGAGCGCAAGCACCGCATCGAGGACGCCGTTCGCAACGCGAAGGCCGCCGTCGAGGAGGGCATCGTCCCGGGTGGTGGCGTCGCGCTGGTGCAGGCCGGCAAGACCGCCTTCGACAAGCTGGACCTGGTCGGCGACGAGGCGACCGGTGCCAACATCGTCAAGGTCGCGCTGGACGCCCCGCTGCGGCAGATCGCCGTCAACGCCGGCCTCGAGGGCGGCGTTGTGGTGGAGAAGGTCCGTAACATCGAAGCGGGTCACGGCCTCAACGCCGCCAACGGCGAGTACGTGGACCTGCTGGCCGCGGGCATCATCGACCCGGCCAAGGTGACCCGGTCGGCGCTGCAGAACGCCGCTTCCATCGCGGCGCTCTTCCTCACCACCGAGGCCGTCGTCGCGGACAAGCCGGAGAAGACCCCGGCTGCCCCGGCTGGCCCGGGTGGCGGGGACATGGACTTCTGAGTCCAGATCCGACACCGAACGGGGCGGGCCGCTGACGCGGTCCGCCCCGTTCGTCGTCAGGTGGGTAGCGGGCGCTGGTTGCGCCGCTTCTGCGCCCGGTCGTACGGCGGGGGCAGTTGGATCGGCGCGTCCACCATCTCCTGCGACTCCTCGGCCACCGGCTCGCCGTTGGTGGTCATCTCGGCCAACTGCTCGGCGTCGCCGTAGTCGAGCCGGTCGAGCGGCAGTTGGCCGGGGAGTTCGCCGACCGGTTTCCAGGTGACCTGCGGGCCGTCCTCGGTCTGGTCGTCATCCGTGGTCATGGCTGCCTCCTCTACCGAAACGGTAGGGGGCGTCGATGCCCGACGCGGGCGAATGGCACTATCTGAGTCTATATCCCATTCGCCCTTATTTGGCGTTCAGCGTCCGCCGGTACAGGAAGAAGACCCGCTCGATCCGGGCGCCGGCGCTGCCGGAGTAGAACGGCACCGGCCCCACCCAGCCGATCTGCGCCTGGTCCAGCCCCGCTTCCCGCTGATCGCGCAGGCAGCGACGCAGCAGCACCCCGCCGATGCCCGAACCCTCGGCGGCCGGCGCGGTACCCATCGGCCCGAACCAGCTCGGCCGAGACGAGCCGTAGGCGGCGAAGCCGAGCAGCTCGCCCGCCCGCTCCGCCACGTGGCATCCGGCGCCGTCGCGACCCACCGACCCGGCCAACTCGCCGTCCCACGCGCCGCCGAAGGTGGACCGGGCGAACGCCGCCAGCGCCGGAAGGTCCTCCGGCTCTGCCCGGCGTACCGTGATCCCCTGCCCGGCCAGCCGCCGCTCGGCCGCCTCGGTGGACCGCAACGCCGGCGACCCGTCGTACGACAGGTCGGCGGTCATGTTCCAGGCGGTCCGGTCCTGCTGGTAGCCGAGCGCCAGGGCGGTGCAGACCGCCGGCGTGTAACGCACGTCGATGCCCGGCCAGGCGTAGTACGGCGGGTTCCCGGCCAGCAGCACCTCGGTCACCCCGTGCTCGGCGAGCACCCGTTCGGCCCGCCCGAGCAGCGCCCGGCCGACGCCCCGACGACGCTGGTCCGGGAGCACCGCGACCAGGTCCACGTGCCCGAGAGCCGGGTCGGCCGACGACACCGAACAGAGCAGTACTCCGACCAGGTCCGCACCCCGGTACGCGCCCAGCCCCACCACCAGCCGGTCGGCGGCGGCCCGCGGCCAGAGCGCGTCCACGATGGCGGCCGCCTCGACGGCGTCCTCGGGCAGATCGAGCGCCTGCTCGCAGAGCCGCACCGCGGCGCGGGCCAGGTCAGGGGTCAGCTCGGTGACGGTGATCTCGGCGTCCATGGTCGCCGACCCTAGATCACCGGGTGTTGGTTCGTGCTCCCGCCCGTCCTCAACGCTGGGCGGCTTGGACGGCGGCGTACGCGTCGACCTGCCCGGCCCCCGTGACGTTCGCCGGTCCGCCGCAGGCGTCGGCCGGGTTGCGGGAGCGGTAGGTCGGCACGGCCGGCGTCGCGGTGTCCCGCAGGATCTGCCGGGTTCGGGCCAGGTCGCCGACCAGCTCCGGGTTGGCCGACCACATCAGCGCGACCACCCCGGCCACCTGCGGGGTCGCCATCGAGGTGCCGTCCAGTTTGGCGTACCCGCCACCCGGCATGGCCGACACCACGCCCACGCCGGGCGCCAGCACGTCCGGCTTGCCCGGACCGCCCGGCACCGGCCCACGCGAGGAGAACTCGGCCACCCGCCGCTGTGCGTCCACCGCGCCCACGGTCAGCACGTCCGGATACGGCGCAGGCGGGTCGTCGATCGACGCGCACCACGGCCCGGTGTTGCCGGCGGCGGCGACCACGAAGATCCCCGCGGCGTCCAGCGCGGCGGTGGCCGGCCGCAGCACGTTCCGGTCGCAGCCCTCGATGGGCGGGCAGCCCCACGAGTTGGTCAGCACCTGCGGGGCGCGCTCCGGCCGGCCGTCGGTGAACGGGTCGCCGCCGGCGGGGAAGGGCGCCAGCATGAACTGGAGGCAGTCCAGGTAGTGCCCGGGGCTGCCCAGGTTGCGGTCCAGGTTGACGCAGCCCACCCACTGCGCGTCCGGCGCCACCCCGATGCCGTCCCGCCCGACCGCGCTGCCCACCGTGTGCGTGCCGTGCCCGCCCTGGTCGGTCGGGGTGCGGGTGCCGTCCCACGGGTCGTACCAGGAGTCGTCCCCGCCGCGGAACCCCGCCCGCAGCGCCGGGTGGGCGCCGTCCACGCCCGAGTCCGAGCTGCCCACCACCATGCCCGCGCCGGTCACGCCGAGCTGCGACCAGACCCGGTCGGCGCCGAGTTGGCGGATGTTCCACTCCGGGCCGGTGGGCGCGGCCGCGGTGCCCCGGTTCTGCCCGGCCGGGGCCGGCAGGGGCCGCAGTCGCTGGCTGACCAGCACCCGGGCCACCTCCGGACGGCGTGCGAGCCAGGCCCGCACCGCCGGACCGCCGTCCACCTCGACCGCGTTCACCAGGTAGTACGGCACCGGATCGAGCCGCAGCCGGCTCAGCTCCCGGCGCAGGTCGGTCTGGCTACGGTCGGCGGTCGTCACGAGCCGCCGGTAGACCTCCGCCGCGCGGGCGTCCCGTCCGGCCCGGCCCGGAGCGCCCGCTGGCAGGCCGGTCAGGTCGGCCTGCTCGCGCAGCACCACGAGCAACCGCTCGCCGTGCAGGCCGGGCTGACCGGGCCCGAGGTCGACCACGCCCACCGCGACCAGCAGCACCGCCGCGGTGAGCGCGGCGACCCGGCGACTCGGGGTGCGGGCCGCGCGCCGGGCCAGCAGCACCGCGTACCCGATGGCGACCAGGGCCGCGACGGCCAGGCCGGCGCCGGCGGTGGCCGCCACCCAGAACGGCACATCGCGGGTGCCGACCAGCAGCAGGGTGATCTCTTCCGGGTCGGTGAAGGCCAGCGGGCCGAGCGTGGCCAGACCCACCAGCCAGCCGGTCGCGGCCCGACCGGCGCGTACGGCGTCCATCGCTTGGTCGGGCGCGTGCGTCGCGCCGTCGGCGGCCGAACGCCAGGCCGCGGCCCACAGGGCGGCCAGCGCGAAACCCACCGGCGGCAGGGTCAGCAGCGCGGGTAGCTGTGCACCGGACTGGCCGGCGCCGGCGGCGAGCAGCAGCAGCGCCACCCCGGCCACCAGGCCGCCGACCAGCACCAACCGCGCCGGCCGGGGCGGCTGGCCGACCGCGAACCGGGACCAGAAGGGAGCGTCCAGCAGCGTCGCGGCGAGCACCCCGAGCGTGGCGGCAGCCAGCACGGCGAGCGCGGTCTCCAGCAGCCCGCCGAGCGCGCCCAGCCAGGCCCAGGGCAGCAGCAGCGCGAGCCCGGCGGCGACCGCGAGCAGGGGCACCGGGCGGGTCGTCGCGCGGGTCCCCGACCGGGCCGGCCCGGCGGAGGCCGACCGACGTGCCGACCAGCGCAGGACGAGCGCGGTGAGCGCCGCCGTGCCGGCGAGGGCGGCCAGGTACGCCTCGTGGTGCACCGGCGGTACGACCCGCGGCAGCGTGAGCACCCCGAGCGCGAGCGCCGCAGCCAGCCACGCCCGCCCGGTGGCCCGGACCGCGGCCGACCGGGGCAGCAGGGCCAGCAGCAGCGCCGGCGTGCCCACCAGCACGACGGTGGCCAGGCCCAGCACCGGCCAGAGCCAGCCCACCCGGTCCCGCCCGAAGCCCAGCAGCACCTGGTCGGTGAGCCAGCCACCCGCCTGGGTGGCCACGGTCACCGCCACCGTCCAGCCGCCGGCCAGCACGGCCGCTACCACCGGCCACGGGTTGGGCCGGCGTGGTGGCGACGGCTGGTGGGGCGGTGGTTGACCAGCGGGTGACGAAGAGCCGACCTGCATGACTCGCACAGTACGGGGCGGGCGGCGCATGCCGACACGCTGGCGCGGCGGTTACGGTGGACAGGTGCGTGACCCCAACATCTCCCGCTCCGTCGCCGGGCAGCTCTCGCCGGTGCGCCGGGCCGCCGACCTGCGCCGACTCCGCGCGGAGCGCTTCGACGTGCTGGTCATCGGGGGTGGGGTGACCGGTGCCGGCGCCGCCCTGGATGCGGCGTCCCGGGGCCTGAAGGTGGCCCTGGTCGAGGCGCGCGACCTCGCCGCGGGCACCTCCAGCCGGTCCAGCAAGCTCATCCACGGCGGCCTGCGCTATCTGGAGCAGTTGGAGTTCCACCTGGTCCACGAGGCGCTCACCGAGCGGGGCCTGCTGGCCACCCGGCTCGCGCCGCACCTGGTCCGCCCGGTGCCGTTCCTGGTGCCGCTGCCGGCCGGTAACGGCCTGCGGGGTCTGCCCGCCCGCATCTTCCGCCGCTCGTACTACGGCGCCGGCGTGGCCACCTACGACGCCTTCGCCGGAGTCTTCGGCGGTGGCCGGGGTATGCCGCTGCACCGGCACCTGACCCGGGAGGGGGCCCGGCGGATCTTCCCGAGCCTGCGGGCCGACGCGCTGGCCGGGGCGATCCGCTACTACGACGGGCAGGTCGACGACGCCCGGCTCGTGGTCACCCTGGCCCGCACCGCGGCCAGCCTCGGCGCCACGGTGGTGAGCAGCACCCGTGCGGTCGGGCTGATCCGGCAGGCGCGCGAGGTGACCGGCGTCCGGGTCCGCGACCTGGAGGCGCCGGCCGGCTCCCCGGACGCCGAGTTCGAGGTGCAGGCCCGGACCGTCATCGCCGCCACCGGCGTGTGGAGCGACGACATGTCCCGGATGCTCAACGACGTGGGCCTGCGGCCCGGCATCCGGGTGCGCGCCTCCAAGGGGGTGCACCTGGTGGTGCCCCGCTCGGCGATCACCGGCGAGACCGGGCTCATCCTGCGCACGGCGAGTTCGGTGCTCTTCGTCATCCCGTGGGGCGGGCACTGGATCATCGGCACGACGGACACCGACTGGCGGCTGGACCGGTCCCACCCGGCGGCGTCGGCCCGCGACATCGACTACCTGTTGGAGCAGGTCAACGTCGTGCTGGACCGGCCACTGACCACGGCCGACATCGAGGGCGTCTACGCCGGGCTGCGGCCGCTGCTGGCCGGTGAGGCCGACTCCACCTCGAAGCTCTCCCGGGAGCACGCGGTCTTCGAGCCGATGCTCGGGCTGCTGCTGGTGGCCGGCGGCAAGTACACGACGTACCGGGTCATGGCCTCCGATGTGGTGGACCGGGCCGCCCGCCGGCTGGGCGGCACCCGCCCGTCGCGCACCGCCGACCTGCCGCTGCTCGGCGCGGACGGTTACCCGGCCATGTGGCGGGATCGGGCCGACCTGGCCCGGCGGCACGGTGTGCCGGTGGGTGTGGTGGAGCACCTGCTGGAGCGGTACGGCACTCTCACCCTGGATCTGCTCGCGCTGATCGACGCGGATCCACTGCTCGCCTCCCCGCTGGCCGGCGCGCCGGAGTACCTGGCCGCGGAGGTCGCCTACGCGGCGCGGGCCGAGGGCGCGCTGCACCTGGAGGACGTGCTGACCCGGCGGACGCGGATCTCCTTCGAGACCAGCCACCGGGGGCTGGAGTCGGCGGAGCACACCGCCGAGCTGATGGGCGCGGTGCTCGGGTGGGACGCCGCCACCCGGGCCTGCGAGGTCGAGCACTACCGCGCCCGGGTGGAGGCGGAACGGCAGTCTCAGCAGATGCCGGACGACGCCGCGGCGGACGCGGTCCGGCTGGGCGCCCCGGATGTACGGGGTTACGCGGCGGACCGGGGTGGCGACGACGATCAGGCCGAGTTGCGTCCGTCCGCTCGGTGACGAAAAATAACGTTACCGAAGGGTAACCATCGATACCGGCCCGGATGGTGGTTTCGGCTGCTATCTAGGGTGGGGTAGGTTTCCGCGCGTGCTTTCCCGCGCGCGCTCCCGCCTGCTCATTCCTCTCCTCGCCACGGCGCTCGCCGGTGCGCTCGCCGGGTGTTCTCTGTTCGACCGCGACACCGGCGGCACACCGACTGCGCAACCGCCGGTCGGCACGGCGGCCGGCGGGCCGGTGCCGGAGATCCCGACGACGGTCGCCGCGGGTCAGGTCAGCCTTTTGCAGCGGCTCGGTGCGGACGGCCCGATACGCACGCTGAGCGTCGAGCGGGACGGCACGTGGCAGTGCCTCGACTGCGCCGGTGACGGCGTCACCTCCCGGGGCCGGCTCGCCCCGGAGCAGACCGAACGGCTCCAGGTGCTGCTGGCCGACCCGAAGCTGGCGAACGAGACCGATCAGGTCCGGCAGTACCGGGTCACCTGCATTGACGCGCTGACCTCCAGCCTGCTCACCTCCGCCGGGCTGATCACCTCGCAGGACTGCCCGGGCGAGGAACGCCCGCCGGTCGCCGGGGAGATCCTGCTGCTGCTCACCCAGGCGACCCCGGCCGAGGTCAAGGGCTGACCCCGGCCGAGGTCAGGTCAGTCAGAGCACCTTGCCGGGGTTGAGCAGACCGGCCGGATCCAGCGCCGACTTGATCGCCTGGTGCACCCGGACCCCGACCGGGCCGATCTCCTGGGCCAGCCAGTCCCGCTTGAGCAGCCCCACCCCGTGCTCACCGGTGCAGGTGCCACCCAGGGCCAGGCCGAGCCGCATGATCTCGTCGAACGCCCGCCGACCCCGCTCCACGCTCGCCGGGTCGGCGCGGTCCACCACGATGTTCGGGTGCATGTTGCCGTCCCCGGCGTGGCCCACCACGCCGATCGGCACCTCGCACTCCGCCGCGATCCGGGCCACCCCGTCCAGCAGCGCGGCGAGCGAACCGCGCGGCACCGCCACGTCGTCGATCACCAGACCGCCGTTGCCACCCGGGTACGCGTCGGCGGCGAACTTCTCCATCGCCGGGTGGGCGAGCCGCCGGGCCTGCAGCAGCGCCGCCGCCTCCACCGCGTCGGTGGCCGCGTAGACCTCGTCGGCCCCGGCCGCCTCGCACACCTCGGCCAGGCCGGCCAGGTCGTCGGCGGCCCGGCTGCCGGTGTCCGCGGCGGCCAGCAGCAGGGCCTGCGCGTCCGTCCGCAGCCCCATCGGCTGGTACGCCTCGATGGCCCGCAGGTGGGTCTGGTCGAGCAGTTCCAGCAGGCTGGGAGTGAGCCCCCGGGCGGCGATCGCGGCCACCGCCGCGCCGGCCGCCGCGGTGGACGGGAAGACCGCCACCAGGGTCAGCGAGTCGGCCGGTGCGGGCCTGAGCGCCACGGTCACCTCGGTGATCACCCCGAGGGTGCCTTCCGAACCGACGAAGAGCCGGGTCAGGTCGTAGCCGGCCACTCCCTTGGCGGTACGCCGGCCGGTGCGCAGCACCTCGCCGGAGGCGAGCACCACCTCCAGGCCGAGCACGTACTCGGTGGTCACGCCGTACTTGACGCAGCACATGCCGCCGGCGTTGGTGGCCACGTTGCCGCCGATGGTGGACGACTCCCAGGAACCGGGGTCCGGCGGGTACCAGAGCCCCTGCTTGCCGACCGCCGCGGCCAATGTCGCGTTGACCACCCCGGGCTGGACCACCGCGATCCGGCTCACCGGGTCGATCTCCCGGATCTCGTCCATCGCGACCGTGCTCAGCACCACCGCGCCGTCCACCGCGTTCGCCGCGCCGGCCAGCCCGGTCCGCGCGCCCTGCGGCACCACCGGTACGCCGTGCCGCGCCGCCGCCCGCATCACCGCGACCACCTGCTCGGTGTCGCGGGGGCGGGTCACCACGAGCGGGGTGCCGGCGGCGCAGAGGTCGGCCTCGTCCCGCTCGTGCATGCGCAGCAGGTCCGGGTCGGTGAGCACGACGCTCTCGCCCAGCGCGGCGCGCAGCTCGTCGATGAGTGCAGTGGGGGCCATGCAGCTGAGGCTAGGTCGCCCGCCGCCGATCATCAACATGATCGTCTGCGCGGGCTAGCTTGGGCACCATGCTCTACCTGGACCGGCCTGCCTGGCCGTGGCGCGGTCGGCTCTGGTCACATCTGATCAGCGACCTCTCGTACGCCGAGTTGCACGCCTTCGCCGAGGCGCTGGGCGCGGCCCGACGCGGTTTCGACCGCGACCACTACGACATCCCGGCCGACCGGTTCGCGGCGGCGGTGTGGCTCGGGGCCCGGGTGGTGTCGAGCCGGGAGCTGGTGCGGCTGCTCCGCGACGCCGGCCTGCGTCGCCCGAAGCACCTGGTCAACCCGCGCCCTCCGGCGGCCCGATGAGCGTGGCCAGCTCGCGGCGCAGGTTTGCCCGGGCCGGCTGCTCCCACCGGCTCGACAGCGGCGGCAGCCGGAACAGCGCGGGCAGCGCCAGCAGCCCGCTGAGCACCCCGGCCCGTCCGGCCCGGAAAGCCGGCTCCGGCACGTGTGCGTACTCCTGCCGGACGGCGGCGGCGTAGCGGTCGTACGCGGCCGGCGGCGCGGCCAGCACGGCGAGGTCCGCGTCGCAGAGCAGGGCGCCGTCCCGGTCACCTGGCGCCACCGCGTGCCCGGCGGTGAGCAGCACCAGCCGGCGCACCTGGGCCACCGCGGGCGCCGGCACGCCGAGCGCGCTGAGCACGCTCCCGGCCAGCGTGGCGCTGTCCCGTTCATTGGCGTCGCCGGCGGCCCGCGGGTCGTAGACCGCGTCGTGGCACCAGGCAGCCAGCCGGACCAGGTCGGCCCGGTCGGCCAGCCCGGCGTGCCGGTCCACCACGTCGAGCACGGCGGTCAGGTGGCCCACCGTGTGGTAGTGCCGGTGCGGCTCCCGCCAGCGGGCGAGCAGCTGCTCCCCGGCCCGCGTCGAGCCCGCGCCGGGTTTCGCTCCGGCGCCCCGGGCCGCCGCCCGCCACCGGTCCAGCAGATCGGCCACCGCCCGAGTCTGCCGCATCCTCCCGCCACGTGCGGAGCGGGAGGATTCAGTAGGCCTGCCTCGGGTAGTCGCGCCCATGGCCGTGGCCCGGGACAAACGACCTCCGTTGGTGCGGCGCACCCCGCTGCGTGAAGGGCTGGTGGACGTCGACGGCGCGCGGATCGCCGAGGCCACCGAGGAGCTGCGGCACCGTGGCCGGGCCACCCTGCACGACCGGCTGCACCGGGTGCGGATGGCCGGCGGGCTGGCCGTGCAGGCCGGGCTCGCCGCCGGGCTGGCGTACTTCATCTCGCACCGGGTGCTCGGCAACCCGCAGCCGGTCTTCGCGCCGATCTCCGCGGTCGGCACCCTGGCCGCGTCGGTCGGGCAGCGGTTTCGCCGGACCGTGGAGCTGATCGTCGGGGTGGGGATCGGGGTGGCCATCGGCGACTTCCTCATCTACCTGCTCGGCACCGGGGCGTGGCAGCTCGGCCTGGTGGTCACGGTGGCGATCCTGCTCACCATCTTCGCCGGGGCCAGCGTGGCCATCGTCATCCAGGCGGCCGCCACGGCGGTGCTGATCGTCACGCTGAGCCCGTCGACCCAGAACCTGGAGATTCCGCGCTTCGTCGACGCGTTCCTCGGCGGTGGGGTCGCGCTGCTGGTGACGGCGGTGCTGCTGCCGCTGAACCCGCTCCGGGTGATCAACCGCGCCGCCCGGCCGGCGCTGGACCTGCTCGCCGCCCAGCTCGACGCCACCGCCGACGGGCTGCGCAACCAGGACCGCGCCACGGTCCAGCAGGCCCTGGAGCGGTTGCGGAACAACAAGGAGGAGCTGGCCACGTTGGCCGAGGCGATCGAGGGGGCGAAGGAGACCGCCACCCTGTCCCCGGCCCGCTGGCACCGGCGCGACGAGCTGACCCACTACGCGGAGGCGGCGGATCCGATCGACCGGGCGATGCGAAACACCGGCACGTTGATCCGCCGGTCCGTCACGCTGATCGAGGACGAGGAACCGGTGCCGGATCCGATGCCCGACGCGATGAACCACCTCGCCGAGTCGGTCCGGTTGCTCAAGCACGAGTTCGCCGTGGGCGAGGAGCCACAGAAGGCCCGGGAGAGGTCACTGCGGGCGGTCAGCGAGGCCGGTCGGGCGTACGGCGCCGGGGTCGGCTTCTCGGGCAGCGTGGTGATCGCCCAGATCCGCACCACGGCGAGTGACCTGCTGGTGGCCTCC
Source organism: Micromonospora sp. NPDC005163 (assembly GCF_053599835.1). Lineage (NCBI taxonomy): Bacteria > Bacillati > Actinomycetota > Actinomycetes > Micromonosporales > Micromonosporaceae > Micromonospora > Micromonospora sp. NPDC005163. Next base: position 5,975 of record NZ_JBSFYP010000083.1, on the reverse strand, counting down.
GGAATCGAGCAGGAGGAGGCGAACCGGTGCATCCGCACCGCCTTCGGGGAGCAGGAGCGGCCGATCGGTGAACCGGCCGAGCCGGGCGAGAAGCCGAAACCGCCCACCGCCCCACCGGTCGGCTGACCGCACCGCCGGCCGGCCCGGCTCACGCCACCGGCCGGCCCGGCTCAGCCCAGCGTGGCGAGGGCGGCGAGCAGCCGGTCCACCTGGGCGGGCGTGCTGCCCAGGCCGATGCTGGCGCGCAGCGCGGTGGGCGGCAGATCCCGCCGGCCGGTGCGCCCCGCCGCCTCGGTGAGCAGCCGCCGCGCCAGCGGGTGGGCGCAGAACAGCCCGTCCCGTACGCCGATCCGGTGGTCCGCGGCCAGCCGCGCGGCCACCTCGGCCGAGTCCCACCCGGCGACCACGAACGAGACGATGCCGACGCGGGGCGCGTCCGGGCCGAAGGTGCGCAGCTCCACCACGTGCGGCAGGGCGGCGATGCCGGTCCGCAGCCGGGTCAGCAACGCCTGCTCGCTGGCGGCCAGCGTCGCCTGGTCCGCCCCGGCCAGCGCCGCGCACACCGCGGCCAGCGCCACCGCACCGAGCAGGTTCGGCGTGCCGCCCTCGTGCCGGGCCGGGCCGGTCGCCCAGGTCACGTCGTGCGTGGCCGGCCCGACGTGGCTGGTGGCGCCGCCGCCGGCCAGGTACGGCGGAGCGGCGTCCAGCCAGTCCGCCCGGCCGACCAGCACGCCCGCGCCGAACGGCGCGTACAGCTTGTGGCCGGAGACGGCCAGGTAGTCCACGTCGAGCGCGAGAAGGTCGACCGGTGCGTGCGGGGCGAGCTGTGCGGCGTCGAGGACGATCCGTGCCCCATGCCGGTGGGCGACCCGGGCGAGCTCGGCGACCGGCCAGCGCTCGCCGGTCACGTTGCTCGCCCCGGTCACCGCGACCAGCACCGGCAGCGCCGGGTTGCTGTCCCGGCGCAGCTCGGCGAGGGCGGCGGCGAGGGCGCGTACCGCCTCGGCGGGCTCGGTGGGCACCGGCAGCCGTACCGAGCCACGCGGCCAGGGCAGCAGGTTGGCGTGGTGCTCTCCGGCGAAGGTGACCACCGTCGTGCCGGCGGGCACCGCCCGCGCCAGCAGGTTCAGCGCATCCGTGGTGTTGCGGGTGAAGATCACGTGGTCGTCGGCGCGGGCGCCGAAGAAGTCGCCCACCGTCTGCCGGGCCCGCTCGTAGGCCAGCGTGCAGCGCCGGGACAGCGCTCCCGCGCCCCGGTGCACGCTCGCGTACCAGGGCAGCAGCTCGGACACCGCGTCGGCGGCGGCCCGCGCACACGGCGCGGTGGCCGCGTAGTCGAGGTTGATCTCGCCCGGTACGCCGAGCACGTCGAGCGGCCGCGACGGGGCCGGCGCGGGCGTGCTGCCGGACCGGGTGGGCAGCGAGGGTACGAGGGTGACGGACACGCCGGAACCTCCGGGGTCAGGGACCCCGGGTGCGATGTCGGGACGGGGTCCGCGCTTGCCCAGCACACCGATCGGGCTGGGCCCGGTCATCACCCGGGGCACCCCACCGCGAACTCGACGAGGGTTGCCGGCCAGCAAGCCGGGGCTTGACGCTGGCGCTCGTGACCTGCCGGCAGCATAGCGGCTGCCGATGGGCCCGGACCAGCCGGCGGCGGATGGCTACGCTGACCGCATGGCCGACACCCCGCCCGGTGCACCCCTGCCGTCGCCGCCCGCGCCCGCAGCCCCGTCCGCCGGCGCGGCGCCCCGGATGCCGCTGCGCCGACTGGGGTGGCGGCGGTTCCTGGTGCTGGCGGGGGTGGTGCTGTTCATCGCGGGGTGCGCGGTGTTCATGGTCTTCACGCTCGGCCAGTCGCTCGGCGTACGGGCGCTGCTGATCGGGGTGGTCGCCGCCATCCTGCCGGTGCCGGTGCTGGTCGCCTGCTTCCTCTGGCTCGACCGATACGAGCCGGAGCCGCTGAAGTACCTGATCTTCTGTTTCGCCTGGGGGGCGTTCGTCTCCACCGCCGCATCGCTCACCGTGAATGAGTTCGCCGCCGCGCGGTTCGCCGACTGGGGGCTGCCGTCCGCGCTCACCGGTGTGCTGGTGGCGCCGTTCATCGAGGAGCTGACCAAGGCCCTCGGCCCGATCCTGCTGCTGGTGTTCCGTCGCCGGGAGTGGTCCGGGATCACCGACGGCCTGGTCTACTGCGGGCTCTCCGCGGTCGGCTTCGCCATGGTGGAGAACATCCTCTACCTGGGCGGGTACGGCTATGCGGCCGGCGCCGACCGGTACGGCCCGGCGACCGGCACTCAACAGGTCATCGCCATCTTCATCGTCCGGATCCTGCTGTTCGGGTTCGCCCATCCGCTGTTCACCTCGATGACCGGTGTGGGGCTCGGTGTCGCGGCCCGTACCGCCGACCGGCGCGTGCGGGTGCTCGCCCCGGTCGCGGGTCTGCTGCTGGCGATGATGCTGCACGGCACCTGGAACCTGCTGCCGACGCTCACCCAGGCCACCGGGGAGGCGGTGATCATGCTGTACGGCTTCCTGGGCCTGATGGTGCCGATCTTCTTCGGCATGGTGGGGCTGGCGGTGTGGCTGCGCGCGTGGGAGGGACGGCTCACCGAGCGCACGTTGCCGGATTACGTGCGCGCCGGCTGGCTGAGCCCACCCGAGGTGGCCGCGCTGAGCAGCCTCGGTCGCCGGCACGCGGCCCGCAGTTGGGCGCGTCGGGTGGCGGGGGACGCCGGGGTGCGGGCGATGCGTGGGTACCAGTTCGCCGCCACCCGGCTGGCCCTGCTGCGCGACGGGTCGCTGCGCGGCCTGGATCGCAAGCCCGCTGACCGGGAACGGACGGCCACCGAGGAGCGGGAGCTGCTGGAGGCGATCAGCGCGTACCGGTCGTTCTTCGTGGGGCGGGACCCGCAGGCCCCGACCGGAGTCTGGGACGGCAGTCGCTACCACCTGCGCTTCCCGGACGGCTCGCAGCGTCCGGTGGCCGCGCCGGAGGAGCCGGTGGTGCCGATCCCGGTGGTGCTGGCCGCGCCGCCGCCTCCGCTGGGGTATGCCCCGCCCGGCTGGTACGGCCCCCCACCGGCGGGGTCCTGGCCGTCCGGTCACCAGTGACGGCTGGCGGCCGGCTCAGGTCATCATGGTGGTGAGGAAGTCGCCGAGCCCCTGGGCCATCGCCACCAGCGCGGCCCCGATCGCCTTGAACATCTGCGCCGCGCCGTCCGGCCGGAACGCCATGAAGTAGATCAGGAACGCGACGCTGCCCCAGGCCAGCAGCTTCTTCACGAATACCGGCATCGTCCCTCCCCAGGGCCACGGTCGCCGGATGGCTTCCCGTAGCGGGGCCCGGCAAACGGCGTGGTGGCCGGGGAGGCGCGTCAGAGGTAGAGGCCGGTGGAGTCGTTCTCGATCCGTTCGGCGGCCACGGCGTGTACGTCCCGCTCCCGCAGCAGCACGTACCCGCGGCCGTGCAGCTCGACCTCGGAGCGGTCGTCCGGGTCGAAGAGCACCCGGTCGCCGGAGACGATGGCGCGGACGTTCGGCCCCACCCCGACGGCGGTGGCCCAGGCGAGGCGCTTGCCGACCGCGGCGGTCGCCGGGATGACGATGCCGGCGGTGGAGCGGCGCTCGCCCTCGCTGCCTTCCATCCGCACCAGCACGCGGTCGTGCAGGAGGCGGATCGGCAGGCCGGCGTCGAGATCCTGGTCGGCGGTCACGCCGCAGACGCTACCGTGTCGCCGACGGCCGGCCCGACGGTGGTTACGCCCGAGGCGACCGGGGCAATGTGTGGCGGAACTACCCTATGGTGTCGGGAGCGGACGTAAGCTGTCCGGCCTGTCGTTGTGGGCCGACCGGTTCTCTGCCAGGAGGTGCGCTTGAGCCGCTTCGAGCGGGTACGCGGGCGGCTCCGCCGCGCCTACCAGTCGGGACGGGAGTCGGTTCGCGGCGATCGGAGCGCGTCGAGCGACCGCGCGGAGCCTCGGGTGGCGTCCCCCGCCGTGCCCGGGCCGGCCGCGCCGCCGTCGGCCACGGTCGTCGGCGCGGAACCCCCGACGGACGTGCACAGCTCGACCGCCAGCCGCGACGACGCGGACGTCCCGCACGGGCTGCGGATCGCCGCCGCCTGGTGCTGGCGGCTGATCGTGATCGGGCTGGTGGCCTGGGCGCTGCTCCGGATCGTCGGCACCATCAAGATAGTGATCATCCCGCTGGCCATCGCCCTGCTGCTCTCGGCGTTGCTCGCACCGGCGGTGGGCTGGCTGCTGCGGGCGCGGCTGCCCCGGTCGCTGGCGACGGCGGTGGTGCTGGTCGGCGGCCTGGCGGGAGTGATCGGCACGCTGACCCTGGTGGTCAACGAGTTCATCAAGGGGGCGCCGGAGCTGAGCGAGAAGTCCTCGCAGGGCGTCCGGCAGATCCAGAACTGGCTGAAGACAGGTCCGCTGCACCTCTCCGACACCCAGCTCAACCGCTACATCGACGAGGCGCAGGATTGGATCAACTCCAACACCTCGGATCTCACCAGCGGGGCGCTGAGCACCGCGGCGACGCTGGCCGAGGTGCTGACCGGCACGCTGCTGGTGCTCTTCGCGACGTTCTTCTTCCTGCGCGACGGCAACCGGATCTGGCGCTTCCTGGTCCGGCTGCTGCCGGTGGCCGCCCGCTGGAAGGTCGATGACGCCGGCCGCGCCTCCTGGCACACGCTCGGCGCCTACGTCCGGGCGACCGTGCTGGTGGCCTTCATCGACGCGGTGGGCATCGGCATCTTCCTGGTCATCTTCGACGTCCCGTTCGCCTTCCCGCTGGCCGCGCTGGTCTTCCTCGGCGCGTTCATCCCGATCGTCGGCGCGGCGCTCTCCGGTGGCGTGGCGGTGCTGGTGGCGCTCGTCGACAGCGGCCCGGTCACCGCGTTGATCATCCTGGGCGCGGTGATCGGCGTGCAGCAGGTGGAGGGGCACGTCCTCCAGCCGCTGATCATGGGCCGGGCGGTGGCCATCCACCCGCTCGCGGTGATCATCGGTATCGCCGCCGGGGTGGTGCTCGCCGGGATCACCGGTGCGCTGGTGTCCGTGCCGCTGATCGCGGTGCTGAACACCGCGATCCGCCGGCTGGCCGCCCGGACGGTCCCGGACACCCCGCCCGACGCCGTCGTCGTCGCCGCGCAGGCTCCCTGACGCGGCGCGGGCGGTCAGGAGCCGGCGAGACGTTGCAGCGCGCCGCGGGCCACCTCAGGACGGGTCGTGTACCAGAACGGCGGCAGCGAGCGACGCAGGAACGGCCCGTAGCCGCGGGCGGTCTCCAACCGGGAGTCGAGCACCGCGACCACCCCCCGGTCACCGGTCGCCCGGATCAATCGACCCACCCCCTGCGCCAGCCGGACCGCCGCGATCGGCACGCTGACCGCCGCGAAACCCGAGCCGCCGCCCGCGTCCACGGCTGCCGCGCGCGCCGCCGCCAGCGGCTCGTCCGGCCGCGGAAAGGGCAGCCGGTCGATGACCACGAGCTGACAGGCGTCGCCCGGCACGTCCACCCCCTGCCAGAGCGACATCACCCCGAACAGGCAGCTGGAACGCTCCTCGCGGAACCGGCGGACCAGCAGCGGCAGCGCCTCCTCGCCCTGCAGCAGCACCGGCAGGTCGGTCCGCGCGCGCAGCAGCTCCGCCGCCTGCTGCGCGGCCCGCCGGGAGGAGAAGAGCCCGAGAGTACGACCACCGAGCGCCTCGACCAGCGCGAGCAGCTCCTCCCCGGCCGCCTCGGGAAGCCCGGAGACGCTGGGCCGGGGCAGGTGCGAAGCGACGTACAGGATGCCCTGCCGGGCGTAGTCGAACGGCGACCCCACATCCAGCGACCGCCAGCCCGGACCCTCCGTCGCCGGCACGACGGCGCCGGGTGCGGCGTCTCCGGCCAGCCGGCGGCCGGGCGTCTCGGCCGCCGGACGGCCCGGGCCGGGGCGGGCGGCCAGCGCGGCGGCGAGCGCC
>NZ_JBSFYP010000082.1:0-25234 GCF_053599835.1 Micromonospora sp. NPDC005163 | reverse complement strand
TAACCCGGCGATCCGGTTCGTCTTCCTCAGCCCGACGGGCGCCGGCTCCTAACCCGCGGGCAGTTGATGACGGCTGGGCAGTCGACGTTCTGCGCGCTGCGCCGGCGTCGTCGAGCAGCCGCCGCGCTGCGTGGCAGTTATGCCGCAGTGTGGGGTCGACGGAGATCAGCTTCGTGGTGGCCTCCGCGGTTGTCCGCGTGATCTCCTCCAGCACGGAGGGCCCCGCGACTAGGTTCCTCGCTCTTGGACGTTACCGGCCGCGGATTCACGGATCTGGCGGCCGGCCGCACCACCATCAGGTCGCCTGTGCGCCCCAGTTGCGCCCTTTGGGCGGCACCGCGGCGGGCCGGCGGACAGTGAGGTGGTTTGCCCACCAGCAGAGCGGCCTTCCGTATCAGCCAGTCCATCCCCGCGGCTGAATTCCCTGGTTCTTGACGCGGAGCCGCCCAGGTCAGAACGGCGGGAGATGACCGGGGGTATACCACGACCACCGCCTCGCCCGTCCTCGCAGCTGGGCCGACCGTGGACGGGATGCCGTCGGCGCCCGTGGTCCCACGGGGTGCTATACCGGCTGCGGGCCGTCCGAGAACCGCAGGTGGTAGCGGCTCCCGTCCCACACTCCGAAGCGGCCGAGCGCCTCAGCCTCCGGCCCAGTAAGAAACTGCGCCCCGCGGGCTACCTGGCCAGCAGGACCACCACCATCGCCAAGCACCCGAGCAGTAGGGTCACTGCGCCGAACACCGCATAGGGCCACCACTCGCCTGAGCGTTGCGGCTGTTGGGGAAGTGGCTGGGTTGGCAGGTTCCAGGCGGCAGGTGCGGCAACGCCGTTGCGGCTGCCCGGCCAGCGCGGCGGCGGGGTACGAGGTGTCGAATTCGCCATAGGGATATCTCCCGACGGGCTTCATGGTGCGCTGTTCGGAACAGGTACCGGGCGAGATCGCGGGGGTGGTGCGGTCCCGCCCGTTCGTCAGGCCGCGCACCCGACCTTTCCATCATTTACAGGCGTCGCGGGAATGTGGGGCGTTACATCTACACTCGTCCGGCGTCGCCCCCTTCGCCGTCTTCGCCGCACTCACCGTGTGCGACCTTGGCCCGGGTACAGCCAGGAGCGGCAGGGCGTAGCGGTGGGCACAAGTGTTGATCGGTTGCTCCGTTCCGCCGGGGCTGGGGGCGTATCAGTCGCACACCACGCCGTCCTTGTTCCGGTCGATGTACCAGGCGTACTCGGGGTCGAGGCCGCGGTAGTACGGGCCGTAGCCGGCGGTGTTGGCCTCTTTGCAGGTGCCGAATCGCGGGTCGGTCGTGGGCGCGGGTGGAGGCTTCGGCCGGGAGCTGGTGGGCACCGGCCGTGGCGTGGTGCTGTAGGTGGCGGTCGGCTTCGGCCGGGCTGAAACGGGCTCGGCCGGGCCGCGGACCTGGTCGGGGTAGCTCGTGTCGGTGTGGGCAGTTGCTGGAGGACGTGACCTGCCCGTGCAGGTCCTCGCTCGGATGCGCTCAGACCGGGTACTACGCCGAGCAGTGCCAGCCTGGCAGCCCGGGACGATCGGCAGACCGGGCAAGCACGGCGACGAGTTCGTCTTCGGCGATCTCACCACCTGGGGTGAGCCGGACGTTGCCACCGCCGCCGACACCCGGCTCTACGGCGCGGCGTGGGCCCGAGCCTGGAACCGGTTGCACCCACGGTTGACCCACCCGATCCGCCTAGACCGCTGAGTGCTGCCGGTCATCGAGGGAACCGTGATCCGTTTGGAAGTCGACCACTACCCAGCGGCGCGACCCCGAAGCCGGTCTGGCTGTGGTGGTCCGGCGTCGACGCCACCCCGGACGACGTGAACCTGCTCTGGCAGACGTTCCTGCGTCGCTTCGACATCGAACACACGTTCCGCCTGTTCAAGCAGACCCTCGGCTGGACCTGCCCCAAGATCCGCACCCCACAAGCCGCCGACCTATGGACCTGGCTGATCCTCGCCGCCTACACCCAGCTCCGTCTGGCCCGCGCCCTCGCCGCCGACCTGCGCCGCCCCTGGGAGAAGCCCGCACCACCGCGGCGTCTGTCACCCGCCCGCGTCCGCCGAGGGTTTCGGCACCTCCGTGTGAAGGTCACGAGGCTGTCGCACAGCTCTCGATCTTCGACTGTCAAGAGGTCGTCTGCCTGGCATCGTGGCGGAAGATCTTGTTCAGGTTGTGCACCGCGCCGAGGAGTTTGATCTCGGAGTCGACGGCGGCGGTGCCGCGTTGGTGCACGCGGCGTCCGAACCGCTGGAACAGCTGGGCGAAGCCTGGTTCGACGATGGCGCCGCGGCGGGCGTAGAGCTTCCTGCCTTCGGCGGATGCCAGTCGGGCGGCCATCTCGCGGTGGCCGGCGGGGACGTTGTGCCCGGGTGGCGTCGCGTGGGTCTGCTTGTACTCCTTGGTGATCGACACCAGTAGCGGGAGATCGGCCAGGGCTGCGAAGTTCGCGGTGCTGGCATAGCCGCTGTCGGCCAGCCACGCCGCGACGTCGCGGGTCAGCCCAGCGGCTGCGCAGTTGTGTTGAACACGTCTGATGACCGGGACGAGTGCGGTGGTGTCGGCAGGGTTGTCCTGCAGCTCGATCGCGAGGAGCACCTGGTTGCGTGCGCAGGCGATCTGCACGTTGTAGCCCTGCACGTATCCGCCGTGCTTGCCGAGCATGAGCCGCGACGCCGGATCGGTGAGCGAGGCCCTGGCCGCCGCGGACGGGATCGGTCGCGGGTAGCGCGCACGGTGCAACGCGGCCTGCGCCCGGGCGAGGCGGGCCTGCTGAGCAACGACCTTGGTCTTGGCCTCGATACTGGCCGGCGGGCGCCCGGCAGCGCGCCGCCGGCCCACGGCCTGATCCTGCAGCGTCCGGCGGGCGTAGTCGGCCAGCCGCTGCTGCTGGCCGGCCGTGACCTCGGCCAGGCGCGCCTCGGCTCTGGCCACCATCCGCTGCGCGGCCTCCACCTTGATCCGGATCTCGCCCGCCGAGGGCAGCGAACGCTCGAACAGCTTGTCCCGGGCCACCCGGGCCCGTGTCAAGCGATCGCTGAGCTGCGACAGCCGCCGCAGATGGCTATCTGTGGCCATGAGCCGACGGTGGCCCTCGGCAGCCGCTTCGTCCGTATCCTCCGCCAGCCGGTCCAATCGCGCCTCGCCGCCGGCGATGACGGTCTCCAAGGCGTCCAGGCTGCGGTTGGCTGAGCGTGCGGCGGCCGCGTGCATCGGTGAGCCGTCCACCGCCACCGCGGACAGGTCCACCAGCCCGCGCCGGACGCACAGCGCCAGGACCTGCACGAACAGCGCCTTCAGGACCTCGCGGTGACGACGCAGGAACCGCGCGACGGTGGCATGATCAACCTGTTGGTTGCCTGTGATGACCCGGCAGCCCACATCATCGAGGCAAGCGGCCTCGATCTTGCGCGTCGAGCGCACGCCCTTGCAGTAGCAGTACAGCACCAAGCTCAGCAGCACCTGCGGCGGATACGCCGCCGCGCCCTGGCCATCAGCACGATAGCCCCGCACGAACCCGGACAGGTCGAGCTCACCGACGACCTTCAGGACCTGCCAGCACAGATGCTGCGGCGGCAGCCACCCACGCACGTCATGCCTGATCGGCGCGGAGTCGTCCGGGCTGCAGGAGATGAAGTTGTATCCCACAGCACGACATAATCATCCAATATGGACGGCCACCAGCAAGAACTCTTGACAGCTGAAGATCGAAAGCTGTGCGACAGCCTCTCACCTGTCGGGCCGGCGCACCGAAACCCTGCTGGCCAGGCCCGGGGCGACCACCCGGCCGCCGCAACAACCAGCCCACCCCGCGCTACGACGTCCAGACCGCGACCACCACGAACGCCAAGACAGCAGCCGCAAGAAGACGAAGTCCGTCAATCCCCGTCCACGCCGCACGGGTTAAAGATCAAGTTAGAAGCGATGGCTGGGCCGGCTCGCCGGGCGCCGGACTGGCAGTGTGTGAAAGGCCTTAGCCAACGGTTTTGGCGATGATGCGATCCATCTCCTCTCGACCGAAGGCCCGCAGGGTCGTGGTACGGACGTTACCCGCCCCGCCGAGCTGCAGGAGCGCCGCGGTGGCGGTTTCGTCGTCGGGCGCCTCGACGACGGCCACGAGGTCGTACGGACCGACGGTCCAGTAAATGTTCAGGAGATTCGCCCCGAGCGTCTGTGTCGCTGCGGTGAAGGCTTCGGCGCGCTTCGCGGTGTCCTTGTAGCCTCGGATGCCCTGATCGGTCCAGCTCAGCAACGCGATATACGTCGGCATGGTCCTAGCACCTCCATGAAGAGACCTCATCGTAAGGTTAATTCAGGGCATAATGGCCGTAATCTGGTCACCCGCCGGCCTACCGCCCGCGGCGGGCCCGCACCTGCGCCGCGTGCTCTTCGGCCACCTGCATGTCGGCGCTGGGCGCCTCCAGCAAACTCCACGGTCCCGCCGCTGCTGCCCTGCGGGTCGGCCATGGCCACGCCCACCTGAGTGCCCAGCAGCCACGCGTCGGTCGTCACCTCGCGCACCGCGGCAACCGCGTTGTCACGCGGCGCGTCGCGGCCACTGCCGGTTGGCCAAAGTGCCGGGCGGTAGCAGCGATTGCAGCTGAACATCTCTCAACGGCAAAGCGGTTCACCGTGAGGCCGGCTGGGCGTAGGCCGGCGCCGCCACGAAGCTGCGTGCTCCCAATCTGCTCCCAATTGAAGGGCAACAGCGCGAAAGCCCGTTACCGGTGGTTCCGATGACGGGCTCGCTACCTGCATATATTCATGGTGGGCGAAACTGGGATCGAGCCAGTGACCTCTACGGTGTGAAACAGGACGGCTGCACCGACTCTGACCTGCGGAAACGAGGAGCCGCAGGCAGGGGTGGGTGCCGCCGCTCGACGCCGTTCGGCGCAGTTCAGGGCCGTTCAGCGCACCCTGTTGCTCCCAACCTGCTCCCCGGGTCGGGTTCGCGCCGGTACTGCTGTCCGCTGTCCACGCGGTTGAGGGCGAAGATGTCCGGCCAGCGGTGGGCGTCGCCCAGGCACCGCTCGGCGATCTCGGACAGGGTGTCCCCACGCTGCACGGTGTAGGTGTCTTCCCGGCCGGCCGTGACACGCGCGAGTTCGGTGCTGCTCGGCGCCGCGTGGCTGGCCAGGGTGTGACCGTCCTGCCGCGCGGTGTGGTGCACCGCGTCAGGCGAGTTGCTCATGTCGGCGTTGGCGGGCGCGGCGGCGTGGGCGGGGATGGAGCCGCCCTGGCCTGCCTTTCCGTGTTCGAGCCGTACATGGGATACCAGGCCGGATGTGACACGTGGTTGATCTGAGCGAGCTGGAACGAGAAGGCCGCTCCCAATCGACGGGAGCGACCTTCCAGCCGGGATGAGCTGAGCAGATATCAGACGGCTGGGGCGGGCGCGCGTCGGCGGCTGACCGTTCGCACCAGGATGATGACCCAGGCCACGGCCGCGATCACGCCCGCGACGACGAACCCCGTCAGCAGCAGCCAGGTGGATCCACCCGCCGTGGCGAAGACGCCGTTGCGTGCACCGGTGTCGCGCACCGGAACGGTGTCGCCTGCCGCCAGCCCGTCGGGCTCGTCGTAGAGGATGACGTCGGTCCGCTGGCCACCACCCTCGGTAGCGGCGAAGTCGCCGTACCATGTGCAGTTGCGCCGCCCACAGTCCTCGCGGACCGCGGTGAAGGTGCCCGGCGTACCCTGGCCGGCCTTTGCCTGCCATGTCGGAACCAGATCGAAAGCGCCGAACATCAGCCCCGCGATGGCGATGACGGGCAGGCCGATCCAGACAAAAATCTTGGTCCGCCACTCGCTGATCTTGTTGGAGGTAACCATGAGGGCGGAGGGTAGCGGGTCCCGTGAGAGCCGCGCTACCCCGAATGGCGCCCGGCGAGACCGTGCCCTCCGGGTCGCCGGGCACTCGGGTCGAGCGAGTTCACCGCTCCGCGACGGGTGTAGCTTGTTTGCCGCGGCGGGGTCCAACAACGATCGCGACGCGGGCCCGCCGGACCGGGGATCCGCCGCCGACAGGGGCTACCTGTGGGGTTCCAAACCCTGCCACTTGGCTGGCCTGGGCTTCTATGCCTGCTCGCCGGAGAACACCCGCATCTCCGAGATCCTGGCCGCCACCGAGTCCGCCCTCGAAGAACGACTGTCTCGCGCGGCGAAGGAAGGAGACCTCCCGGAAGGCATGGATGCCAGGGCGCTGGCACGATTCGTGATGGCGCTCAGCGAGGGCCACGCCGTCCACGCCGCCGCCGGCGCGAGCTGCGAAGACCTCCAAGCCTCCATCGACATCGCCCTGCGAGCCGTCGCGCTCCAGTCTTGATTGCCGTTGCGGCCCTAAGCCTTGACATCGACGGTGACCTTCCTGGCGTCATTCGCTCCTTCAGGTCTCGATTGATGCCCGAATCCTGATGTCGGTCGCGTCCTCAACTCGGCTACTTGTTCAGCCCAGGTGATCGGGGCTCTTGTGGCGGTGGGAATGATGGTCGCCGCCGGGTGCGCCGTGGTGTGGCGCTGGGCCCGAGCAGCCGCCGACGTTCGCCGAACGGAGGTTGACGCGCTCCAGGCCGAGACCCGCACCCGGCAGGCGACCGTTGACCGGCTCGCGCGGGGTGCCCAAGGCGGTCGACTGCCGCTGCTAGGCGAGACCACGCTGGAAGTGCTCGGCGTCCGGCGTCCGCGCCACGGCGCGGACGGCTCCGAGGAACAGCTTCCCTACGCTGAGCGGCACCAGTTGGACCCTCAGCTGCGCGCGGTGCTGGCTGCGCATTCGATCGTGCTGGTACACGGCCCCTCGGCCGCAGGTAAGTCCGGGTCGGCCGCTGAGGCCGCCCGCGGCCTGTACGACCGGCGACCCGTGGTCGTATCCGAAATCGAGCACGATGCGCTGCAGGTCCTACTTGACGCCGGTACCGTCCCGCCCGGCGCGGTGATCTGGCTGGATGACCGCTGGACGTCGCGCACTCGCGCGTGCCGTCAACGGCGACCCAAGCCGTCGCCAAGCGATGGCTACGGCCCCCCGTCTACGCCGTCCTAGGAGGCTGGGTATCCAGGGGTACCCGCAAATGGACGCGAATCGCCCTCGCGTTGCTCCGGACGCGACTACGGTCAGACCAGTGGTCGATGACCTCAGCGCGGTGGAGGCACTCAAGGCGGACCCGACCCTGTCCGGGTTGCGCCGCTCCCTAGAGGCGTACTACGGCGACCCGGCCCGCGAGGCGGCGATGGACGCGTTCTACGCGCCCCTGGTCCGCCCAGGGGACCTGGTCTTCGACGTCGGCGCGCACGTGGGCGACCGGCTCGGCAGCTTCCGGCGGCTGGGCGCCCGCGTGGTGGCCGTCGAGCCGCAACCGCTCTGCACCCGGGCCCTGCGCGCCCTCTACGCGGACGACGACCGGGTGACCGTGGTGGAGGCGGCGTGCGGGGCGTGTACCGGGCCGGTGCGGCTGCACGTCAACTCGGCGAACCCGACGATCTCCACGGCGTCGGCGGATTTCCTGCAGGCCGCCGAGGGGGCCGGCGGCTGGGAGGACGAGATCTGGGACGTCGAGATCGAGGTGGCCGGAACCACACTCGACACCCTGGTCGCGGCGCACGGCGTACCGGGCTTCGTAAAGATCGACGTGGAGGGATTCGAGGACGCCGTGCTGGCCGGGTTGAGCCGCCCCCTGCCGGCGCTGTCCTTCGAGTTCACCACCATCGAACGGGACCTGGCCGCGCACTGCCTGGACCGGCTCACCCGGCTGGGCTTCACCAGGTTCACCGTGGCGCTCGGCGACGAGATGGCGTTCGCCCTCGATGGCTGGCGGCCGGCGGGCGAGGTCGCGGCGTACCTGCGGGCGCTGCCCCACGAGGCCAACTCGGGCGACGTCTACGCCCGCGCCCGGCCCGCCTGACCCTACCCTTGCCGGAAACCTCGTCCGCCCAGGTCAGCGGCATGTTCGTACTCGTGAAGGATTTCTGGCTGTGATCAGCCTCTATCGGATTGTTCGCGTACTGCTCGACGTGGTGCCACGCCGACGGGATCAGCTCACCCAGCACGCCGGGGTAGACCGCAGCGGCGTCGGTGACGACCTCCGCGGGCGTCACCTTCAATGTCGACAGCGCCCGGCGGAAGAACAGCCGAGCCGCGCCGGCGTCCCGGCGGGCCGAGACGAGCACGTCGATGACCTGCCCGTACTGGTCGACCGCGGTACACATACCGCCAAACTCCGTTGACCTTGACGTACGTCTCATCAACGAGCCACCTGCCGCCTGGCGAGTGCCGGCAAAAGCGGGCCGCGTCGCCCGGCAACGGCGTGAACCGCTGCACCCACCGGTAGACGGTGACGTGATCAACTCCACGCTGCACTCGACCAGCAACCCCCCAACGTCGCGATAGGACAGGTTGAACCGCAGGTACCAGCGGACCGCGACCACGATCACCGACGGCGGGAACCGGAACCCGGCGAACGCCGACTTCGGAGGCAGCCACGGGCCAGTTCGGGCCGATGACGTCACTGCTCAAGCCTGCCTCGATCTTCCCAACGCTCAGCGCAACGGAGCCGTAGGCGCCGGCACTCCCCGCTGACGACCCGGCTTCCTCGCATCGACGCTGGCCACACCCTGGATCGGCCGCGCTGCCCATGGGCACTTTTTTCAGGTGTCGAACTTAGCCATGTTTCGTTACCCGTCCGTTATTGACGTGACCGCCGCCACTTCGGTTGACTGCGACGGAACCGGTTCCGCAACCGGTTCCGACACAACCCCCTCACCCCTTCGCCCCGGGAGCGTGACGTGCCGATCACCATCGCCGACGTGGCCGCCCGCGCGGGAGTGAGCAAGACGACGGTCTCGCGGGTGCTCAACGGCAAGGGCGAGGTGCGCGTCCGCACCGCCGACCGGGTCCGCGCGGTCATCAACGCCCTCGGGTACGTGCCGAGCGCCCGCGCGGTCGGCCTGGCCCGCGGGCGTACCCGGGTGGTCGGCATGCTGGTGCCCGCCCTGACCTGGCCCTGGATGGGCGAGGTGCTCCAGGGCGCGGCCGACGTGGTCGAGGCCGAGGGGTACGGCATGCTGCTGTTCACCTGCACCCACGGCGACGAGTCGATGCGGCGGTTCGCCTCCCAGGTCTCCGCGAAGTCCTTCGACGGCCTACTCGTGGTCGAGCCGGAGGGCACCCTCGACTACATCACCGAGCTGCACGAGCGCGGCCTGCCGGTCATCCTCATCGACGACCGCGGCCACCAGCCCGGCTTCCCGTCGGTGCGCACCACCAACGAGTCCGGCGCGCGAGCCGCGGCGACGCACCTGCTGGCGCACGGGCGGAAGCGGCCGCTGGTCGTCACCGGCCTGAGCCGCTTCGGCTGCACCCGGGAGCGGCTGGCCGGCTTCGCGGACGGCTACGCCAACGCCGGCCTGCCCATCGACCCCGCCCTCGTCGTGGAGGGCGACTTCACCTTCGAGTGCGGGCGGGTCGCGGTGGAACGCCTGCTCGCCGACGGCGTGCCGTTCGACGCCGTCTTCGCGCACAACGACCTCTCCGCCGCCGGGGCGCTCCAGGCGCTGCGCGACGCCGGCCGGCGGGTCCCGGACGACGTGGCGGTGGTCGGCTTCGACGACCTGCCCCTGGCCGGGCACACCCACCCACCGCTGAGCTCGGTCCGTCAGCCGTTGCGGGAGATGGGGGCGGCCGCCGCCCGCACGCTCATCGCCCACCTCGCCGGCACGCCGCTGCCGGACACCCCGACCGTCATTCCCACCAACTTCACCGTTCGCGCCTCGACCGGCGCTACCTGACCTCGCCACCGCTTATCCACCACCCGCACCGGCGGGAGCACCGCGCCCACCGGTGGCAACACCGCACACCCTCCATCCACCACATCCCGCTCGAGGATTGCGGGAGCACCGAGGGAGACCTCCATGAGAAGAAGGCAGTTCCTCGCCGTCGCGCTGGCCGGCGCGATGGCCACCGGCGTCGCCGCGTGCGGCGACAGCCCGAACGCGAACAAGAAGAACGACCAGGCGGCGACGGTGCTGAACGTCGGCATGCCGAACGGCCCGCAGGCCGAGAACAACAACCCGTTCCTCACCACGTCCGCCGCGGCCTCGCTGGGCTACCGCTGGCAGATCTTCGAGCCGCTGATGATGTGGAACCCGGTGAAGCCGGCCGACCCGTTCAAGCCGTGGCTGGCGACCAAGGCCGAGTGGTCATCGGACTACACCTCGGTCAAGGTCACTATCCGAGACAACGCCACCTGGTCGGACGGCCAGAAGGTCACCGCCGAGGACGTCGCCTTCACCTACAACCTGGTCAAGAAGTACCCGGCGCTCAACGACCAGGGCGTGCCCTACACGGACGCGACCGCCAGCGGCAACGAGGTCACCATCAAGATGGCCACTCCGCAGTTCGTGAACCAGCAGAAGGTGCTGTGGCGGGTGCCGATCGTGCCCAAGCACATCTGGGAGAAGATCAGCGACCCGACGACCGACACCGTCAAGCAGCCGGTCGGCAGCGGCCCCTACACCCTGAAGTCGTTCACCCCGGCCAGCATGACCCTGGCGGTGCGCGACAGCGGCTACTGGCAGGACCTGCCGAAGGTCAAGGAACTGCGCTACACCTCCTACACGGACAACAGCGCCCAGACCACCGCCCTGGCCAACGGCGAGTCGGAGTGGAGCTTCGTCTTCATTCCCAACTACCAGACGGTCTTCGTCGCCAAGGACCAGGCCCACCACAAGGTGTGGGCCCCGCCGGTCCTGGGCATCCACGGCCTTTACCTCAACACCACGAAGAAGCCGTTCGACGACCCCACGCTGCGCCGAGCCATGAGCATGGTCATCGACCGCGAGGACATCTTCACCACGGCGGAGGCCGGCTACTTCCACCCGCTGGTGAAGAGCGTGACCGGCCTGCCCAGCCCGGCCGGTGACTCGTTCATCGCACCGGAGTTCAAGGGCCAGGACCACAAGGTCGACGTCGACGGTGCCAAGGCGCTGCTCACCAGCGCCGGCTACAAGCTCGACGGCAACACCCTCAAGGACAAGACCGGCAAGGCCGTCACGGTCAAGCTGACCGACCCGGCCGGGTGGTCCGACTACCAGACGAGCCTCGAGATCGTGAAGGACAACCTGTCGAAGATCGGCATCGCCGCCACGGTCGACAAGGCCAACCAGGACGCCTGGTTCCGCAACGTCGAGCAGGGCAACTTCGAGGCGACCTTCCGGTGGACCGAGAGCGGCGCCACGCCGTACGACATCTACCGGACGGTCATGGACGGCCAGCAGCTCAAGCCGATCGGCACCGCCTCCCCCGCGGGCAACTTCGGCCGCTTCAACAACTCCGAGGCGACCGAGGCGCTGAAGGCGTACGCGAACGCCACCGACGAGGCGGCCCGCACCGCCGCGATGAACACTCTGCAGAAGGTCTTCGTCGACCAGATGCCGATGATCCCGGTCGGCGCGGACAACATCGGCGGCGCGTACAGCACGAAGAACTGGACCGGCTGGCCGGACGACTCGAACCCGTACGGCGCCATGCAGCCCACCCAGCCCAACGCGCTGGACGTGGTCCTGCACCTGAAGCCCGCCGGTAGCTGACCCCCGCACCGCCTCCCCGGTCGGCCCCAGCCGACCGGGGAGGCGGTACCCGATGTTCGTGACCCCGCAATCCCAGACAGGAACTCGGCATGACGTTGAGCGAGAGCGTGGCGGCGCCGGCCAACGAGGTGGTGCTGGAGGCCGTCGGCCTGACCAAGCACTTCCCCGTCCGCCGGCGGCTGCGTGGCCTCTTAACCCGGACGCCGGCAGTCGTGCACGCCGTCGACGACGTATCGTTCGCGCTGCGTCGCGGCCGGGTGACCGCGCTGGTCGGGGAGTCCGGCTCCGGCAAGTCCACGGTGGCCCGGCTGCTGGCCCAGATCTACCCCCGCACCGCCGGCGACCTCCGCCTGCATGGCACGTCGACCAGGGTGCACGGCGGTCGTCCGTTCCGGTCGTACGTGCGGCGGGTCCAGCTGATCCTGCAGGACCCGTTCGCGTCGTTGAACCCGGTGCACACCGTCCGTTACCACCTCACCCGGTCGCTGCGGATCCACGGCAACGCCGGGCGCGGCGCCGAGGAGCTGGAGGCGGCCCTCAGCAAGCTGCTCACCCGGGTCAGCCTCACCCCACCCGAGCGCTACCTGGACGCCTTCCCGCACGAGCTCTCCGGCGGCCAGCGGCAGCGCGTCGCCATCGCCCGGGCGCTCGGCGCCGACCCGGAGGTGCTCCTCGCCGACGAGCCGGTCTCCATGCTGGACGTCTCGATCCGCCTCGGCGTGCTCAACCTGCTCCAAGACCTCAAGGAGCGGCTCAACATCGCCATCCTCTACATCACGCACGACATCGCCTCGGCCCGCTACTTCGCCGACGAGACGATCGTGATGTACGCCGGCCGGATGGTCGAGGGCGGCGACAGCGAGACCGTCACCCAGAACCCGGCCCACCCGTACACCCGGCTGCTCACCGATTCAGCGCCGGACCCCGAGCGCATCACCGGCGACGGCGCCGGCGTCGACGCGGCCGCCGGGGAGGACCGCGGTCAGGGCGAACCGCCGAGCCTGATCACCCCGCCCGCCGGCTGCCGGTTCCACCCCCGGTGCCCGCACGCCATGCGGCGCTGCACGGTGGACCTGCCGCCACGGCTGACCATCGGCGACCGGCTCGACCACTGGGCGGCCTGCTGGCTCTACGACCCGGCCACCGTCGCCGCCGACACTCCCGGCTCCGCCGCGCCCGACGCCGACCCGGCCGTGCCACCGCCCCCGGCGGCGATCGAGCGGGACGACACCGCCGCCCTGGGGGAGACACGATGAGATTCCTCCTGCAGCGCACGGCCTTCTACCTGTTCACCGCATGGGCGGCCATCACGCTCAACTTCTTCATCCCGCGGCTGGTCCCGGGCGACCCGGTGCAGTCCCTCATCTCGCGCAACCAGGGCCGGATCAGCGCCGACGCCATCGAGTCGCTGCGCGTGCTGTTCGGGCTGGACGCGAACGAGAACGTCTGGGAGCAGTACCTGCACTACTGGGGACAGCTCCTCCACGGCGACCTGGGGCTGTCGTTCACCTTCTTCCCGGCGCCGGTGTCGACGGTGATCGGCGACAGCCTGCCGTGGACGGTCGGCCTGGTCGGCATCACCACGATCATCAGCTTCCTCCTCGGCACCGCGCTCGGCGTCGGCGCCGGCTGGCGGCGCGGCTCCTGGGTCGACGGCCTGCTGCCGGCCACCACGTTCCTGTCCTCGATCCCGTACTTCTGGCTGGGCCTCGTGGCCATCGCCCTGTTCGCCGGCCCGGGAAGCTTCTTCCCGTCCTCCGGCGGCTACGAGGCGGGCCTGGTGCCGGCGTTCGACCAGTACTTCATCCCGAGCGCGATCCAGCACAGCATCCTGCCCGCCGCCACCATCCTGGTCTCCTCGATGAGCGGATGGATCCTCAGCATGCGCAACATGATGGTCACCGTCTCCTCGGAGGACTACATCACGGTCGCCCACGCGAAGGGGTTGTCCGAGCGCCGGGTCGCCCTCAGCTACGCGGCCCGCAACGCGCTACTGCCCAACGTCTCGGGCTTCGCCCTGTCGCTCGGGTTCATCGTCGGTGGCACGCTGCTGGTGGAGATCGTCTTCTCCTACCCCGGGCTCGGCTACCAGCTCTTCCAGGCCGTTGGCGCCAAGGACTACCCGCTGATGCAGGGCATCTTCCTGATCATCACGATCTCCGTGCTGGTGGCGAACCTGCTCGCCGATGTCGCGTACCTGCTTCTCGACCCGCGGACCCGAAAGAGCTGAGCGATGACAATCTCACCGTCGAGCATCGAGCAGGTCATCCCCGGTCAGGGGGCGATGGCGCAGCCGTCGGCCGCGCCGGGCCGGGCGAAGCGGCGCCGGTTCCGGTTCATCGCCAATGCCAAGGCCGCCACGGGGCTGGTCATCCTGGGCATCTACTGCCTCTTCGCGGTGATCGGGCCATGGGTGGCGCCGTACAACCCGGACGCGCGCAGCGGCGACGTGCTCCAGGCGCCGTCGCTGCGGCACTGGTTCGGCACCACCCACCTCGGTCAGGACATCTTCAGCCAGATCCTGGTCGGCGCGCGCAGCGTCATGGTGGTGGGACTGGTCGCCGGCGTGCTGGCGACGATCCTGTCCATCCTCATCGGCGTGACCGCCGGCTACATCGGCGGCGCGGCCGACGAGGGCCTGTCGGCCCTGTCCAACGTGTTCCTGGTCATCCCCGCGCTGCCGCTGATCATCATCGTGACGTCGATCGTCGAGCAGGCCAGCGACACGCTGGTCGCGCTCATCATCGGCTGCACCTCGTGGGCGTGGGGCGCCCGGGTGCTGCGCGCCCAGACACTGTCCCTGCGGCGCCGCGACTACGTCGAGGCGGCCCGGGCCACCGGCGAGCGGCCGTGGCGCATCATCCTGTTCGAGATCCTGCCCAACCTCACCGCGATCATCGCGTCCGGCTTCGTCGGCACCGTCATCTTCGCCGTCATGTCGGAGATCACCCTGGCCTTCATCGGCATCTCGTCGATCTCGTCCTGGAACTGGGGCACCATCCTGTTCTGGGCCCAGGGCCAGCAGGCCCTCGCGCAGGGCGCCTGGTGGTGGTTCGTCCCGGCCGGGCTGGCCATCGCGCTGCTCGGCACCGCCCTCGCCCTGATCAACTTCGGCATCGACGAGTTCGTCAGCCCCCGGCTGCGCAGCGCCGGCAGGACCCGGATCCGCACCGCCGATGGCCGCAGCGTGCGGATGCGGGTCGGCTTCACCCCCGTGCTGGCCCCGACCCCGTCCGTCCCGACGCCACGGGCTGCCACCACCCGAGAGGACGTTGTGCGATGAGCGATCCGGTGCTGGAGATCCGTGGACTGCGCGTCGACTACGGGCTCGGCGACGCGGCGGTGCACGCCGTCCGCGACGTCGACCTGACCCTGCACCGGGGCGAGGTGCTGGGGCTGGCCGGGGAGAGCGGCAGCGGCAAGTCCACCCTGGCGTACGGGCTGACCCGGCTGCTGCCGCCGCCCGGCGTGGTCAGCGGCGGCCAGGTCGTCTACCACCCGGTCGACGGCCCGCCGGTCGACGTGCTGACCCTCAGCCCGGCCCAGCTGCGGCAGTTCCGCTGGGCGGAGACCTCCATCGTGTTCCAGGGCGCGATGAACTCGCTGAACCCGGTGCACAAGGTCTCCACCCAGCTGCTCGACGTGATCAAGGCGCACGAGCCGCGGAGCACGGCGGCGAGTCGGCTGGCCCGGGCCCGGGACCTGCTCCGCCTGGTCGGCATCGCCGCCGACCGGCTGGACAGCTACCCGCATCAGCTCTCCGGCGGGATGCGGCAGCGGGTCATGATCGCCATGGCGCTGGCGCTGGAGCCACAGGTGGTCATCATGGACGAGCCGACCACCGCGCTGGACGTGGTGATGCAGCGGCAGATCCTCGGCCAGCTCGCCGAGCTGCGGGATCGGCTGGACTTCGCGGTGCTGTTCATCACCCACGACCTGTCGCTGCTCGTCGAGTTCTCCGACCGGATCGCCATCATGTACGGCGGCCGGATCGTCGAGGAGGCGCCCGCCGCGCAGCTGTACGGGCAGGCCCTGCACCCGTACACCGAGGGGTTGCTGCACTCCTTCCCGGCGCTGCGCGGCCCGCGCCGCGAGCTGACCGGCATCCCCGGCTCCCCGCCGGACCTACGGGCCATGCCGGAGGGCTGCGCGTTCCACCCGCGCTGTCCGAAGGCGTTCGACCCGTGCGACAAGAAGGTGCCGGCACTGGGAGCACCCGGCGGCGACCCAGGCCGGGCCGTCGCCTGCTGGCTGCACCCCGGCGCCACGCCGGTCCCCCACTGACCTCCCTCGTCCGACCGAACTACCCGCAACCGCGAGGAGAACCATGGACACCGACCTCACCCGCCCGACCACCACCGGGCAGGCCGACCCGATCGACACCCTCCCGCCGACCTTTCGGTGGGGGGTGGCGACCTCGTCGTACCAGATCGAGGGCGCGGTGGCCGAGGACGGCCGGACGCCGTCGATCTGGGACACCTTCTGCCGGGTCCCGGGGGCGGTGGCCAACGGCGACCACGGCGACGTGGCCTGCGACCACTACCACCGGATGCCGCAGGACGTCGCGCTCATCGCCGACCTGGGCCTGGACACCTACCGCTTCTCGGTGGCCTGGCCGCGGGTGCAGGCGGGTGGGCGCGGGCCGGCCAACCCGGCCGGACTGGCCTTCTACGACCGCCTGGTGGACGAGCTGCTGGGCCGCGGGGTCGACCCGTGGGTGACGCTCTACCACTGGGACCTGCCGCAGGAGCTGGAGGACGCGGGCGGCTGGCCGAACCGGGACACCGCCTACCGGTTCGCCGACTACGCGGAGCTGGTCTTTGGCGCCCTCGGCGACCGGGTGAAGACCTGGACCACGCTGAACGAGCCGTGGTGCTCGGCGATGCTCGGGTACGCGTACGGCAACCACGCCCCGGGCCGGCGGAACCTGGGCGATGGGATCGCCGCGGCGCACCACCTGCTGCTCGGGCACGGGCTGGCGGTGCAGCGGCTGCGTGCGGCGGCGGTTACCCCGATCGAGCTTGGCCTGACCGTCAACCTGTCCACCGCCGACTCGGCCACCGACAGCGCGGCCGACCGGGACGCCGCCCGGGCCGCCGACGGGCTGGGTAATCGGCTCTACCTCGATCCGGTGTTCCGCGGCTCCTACCCGCAGGACGTGGTGGCCGACCTGGCCGCCGAGGGGGTCCGCGTCCCGGTGCAGGAGGGCGACCTGGAGGTCATCTCTGCCCCGATCGACGTGCTCGGCGTGAACTTCTACTTCGGGCAGGTCCACTCCGGGGTGGACGAGCAGGGCCGGGACCGGGACGAGCACGGCAAGCCGGTGCGCCGGGTGATCCGCCGGGACCTGCCGCGCACCGCGATGGACTGGGAGATCGTGCCGGAGTCCTTCACCGAGCTGCTGGTCCGGCTGCACCGGGACTACCCGGGCGTGCCGCTGGTGATCACCGAGAACGGGGCGGCCTTCGACGACAAGCCGGATGCCGACGGGTTCGTGGCCGATGACGACCGGGTGGCGTACCTGACCGAGCACCTGCGGGCGGTGGCCCGGGCCCGGCAGGCCGGCGCGGACGTGCGCGGCTACTTCGCCTGGTCGCTGCTGGACAACTTCGAGTGGGCGTACGGCTACGACAAGCGGTTCGGCATCGTCCGGGTGGACTACGACACCCAGCGGCGTACGCCGAAGCGCAGCGCGCAGTGGTACCGCGACACCGTCCGGCGGGTGCGCGGGGAGCGCTGACCCGGCCGCTCGGGGCGGCCGCTCGGGATCTCCCGGGCGGCCGCACTGGCCGGCATCCGCCTGCCAGCCCGTCCAGGGTGACAATCATCAAGGATGCGGTCGGTCGATATTTCGCCTCGTTTGTGGTGACCGCCACGGGCGAGCCCGCTGCCGCCGGACAAGGCCGAGGTGGGCCCAGCAGAAGCCCTCCCGTCCTGAACCGGGGCCGGGTCGGCGGCACTCCCGCCGCGGGCCTGGTGGCTCAGCGGGTCCGCGACTGGGGCCGCTGCGCCGGCCGCGCCGGCGCCAAGGTCACCCGGGCGGCCGGCTCGCGCGGCACGCCGCCGTCGCGCAGCAGCCGGGCCATTGGCAGGGTGGCCGCGCCCATCGCGACCGCGTCCGGTCCGAGCCGGCACAGCTCGATCGAGGTCTGGGCGTACGGCTGGCGCAGCGCGTGCCGCGCGGTGACCTCGCGGATCTGCGGCAGGTAGCGCTCGCCCAGGGCCAGGCCGGCCCAGCCGCCCAGCACCACCCGCTCGGGGTTGAACAGGTTCACCAGGTTCGCCACCCCGGCGCCGAGGTAGCCGACCGTCTCGTCGAGCACCTTGGCGGCGGTGCGGCTGGTGGCGCGCAGCAGTTCGCCGAAGGCGGTCTCCTCGTCGCCGCCGGTAGCCGGGCGACCGCGGTTGGCCTGGCGGAACCGGTCGAGCACCCCTTCCGCCCCGACGTAGGCCTCGAGGCAGCCGAGGTTGCCGCAGCGGCAGCGGCGGCCCCCGTACACGATGGTGGTGTGCCCCCACTCGCCGGCGCTGCTGTGCGCGCCGCGGTAGCCCACGCCGTCGGCCATCACGCAGGCCCCGACGCCGGAGCCGACCAGGGCAACGACCGCGTGCCGGACGTCGCGGCCCGCGCCGAACCACATCTCGGCCTGACCGAGGGTCTTCGCGCCGTTGTCGATGTGCACCGGGATGTCAGTGCCGGCGCGCAGCATGGCGCCGAGTGGCACGCCGTCCCAGCCGAGGGTCTGCGCGTGCACCACGGCGTCGGCGGCGCGCTCGACGGTGCCGGACACGGCGACGCCGAAGCCGAGCACCGCCGCCGGGTCGATGCCGGCCTGCTCGATCACCGCGGTGAGACCGTGCAGCAGGTGGCCGGTGACCTGCCGAGGGTCGGGCTCGGCGGCGGCGATCGGGTACTCCGCCTTGGCGAGGGCGGTCATCGCCAGGTCGAAGAGTTCGACCTGCACCCGGGTCTCGCCGACGTCGGCTCCGACCAGGTAGCCGTAGCCGGGGGCGACCCGCAGCAGCACCCGCGGGCGGCCACCGTCGGACTCGACCAACCCGGCCTCCTCGACCAGGCCCTCGGCGATCATCTCGCCGACCAGGTTGCTCACGCTCGCCAGGCTCAGCGCCGTGGACTGCCCCAGCTCGGGGCGGCTCAGCGGGCCGTCCAGCCAGATCCGGGTCAGCAGGACCGACCGGTTGGCACGACGCATGTCGCGCACGGTGGTGCGTCTGGCGTCCACGTCCGCCGCCATCCTCTCTCGGCCGCCCCGGCGGCCTGCTTCACGCCGTGAACCAAGTGCTGACAGATTACTGCGCATTCACATTTAACAAAGTTAACTGCTAGCCTCCGGCGCATTGATCAAGAGGCATGTCATGCGACTTAGACGTGGGTTGACCGCCGCGCTCGGCGGCGTCGCGCGGCTCGCCGCACCGGGCTCGCCGCCCCGGTGGCCTGCTCCGCGCCGGCCTAGGCTAGGTCGCGTTTCAGAGGTCGTCGAGCTCTTGCATTGACCCGCTGTTGTCTACTGTGCCGATCATGAACTGTTGGGTGTGTGGCAACAATGACCGGTTTGACGTGCTGCCGGAGTGGGAGCGGATCGCTGCAGATGAGTATTGGCGGGTGGCGCATGCGATCGACACTGCACTGCCCGGATGGCTGGTCCTCATCCCACGCAGGCATGTCACGTCCATCGCCGACTTGACCGATGCCGAAGCTGCGGACCTCGGCGCCTGGCAGGTGCGCCTGTCTCGTGCGTTGGGGACGGTGACTGGGTGCATGAAGACCTACGTGGTGCAGTTCGCTGAGAAGGAAGGCGTCAGCCACGTCCACTTCCATTTCGTCCCGCGGATGGCCGATCTTCCTGACGATCGGCGTGGCGGTGGGGTGTTCGGGTACCTGGATCCCTCACGCGAACTGCGCGTGGGCGACGAGCACAAGAGCGAACTCACGCTGGCGTTACGGGCACATCTCCAATCGGTGGGTATGGCTCGCAGTGCTACAGCCACTCATTGATCGCGGCGACGTGGATGGTCGCCTGGTAGCGGACTGCGAGCTTGTCGTACCGGGTGGCCAGGCCGCGGTGGCGCTTGAGCCGAGTGATGCCGCACTCGACGGCGTGGCGCTGCTTGTAGATCTCAGGGTCGAAGGACGGTGCCCGACCGCCCTTCGACCCCTTCCTGCACCTGTTGGCGGCCTGGTCGTCCTTGATCGGGATCGTCGCCTTGATCTCGCGCTTTCGCAGGTGCTCGCGGTTGACGGCCGAGCTGTACGCCTTGTCGGCCAGGACCCGGTCCGGGCGGGTCCGCGGACGCCCACTCCCGGCCCGCGGCACCCGGATACGAGCCAGGACCCGGGTGAACTGGGGGCTGTCACCGCGCTGCCCACCGGTCACCACCACCGCGAATGGTTTCTGGCCTTGCTCGCCGCCCGGGTGCAGCTTGGTGGTCAGCCCGCCGCGGGAACGACCCAGGGCGTGGTCGGCGGGTTCGTCCTCGACGCCGCCGGGCGGCTCCTTCTGCTCCTGCGGCCGGGTCCGGGCGCCGGCGGCATGCTGGTGGGCACGGGTGATCGTGGAGTCGACGCTGACGTGAGGCTCTCAAGGTTGGCGACGTCGCCACCCCGCACCCACCGGCGATCGAACACTTGTACGATGCGCTGGTGGAGGACGTGGCGGGACGCTGGTGGAACGGCATCGTGCGCCACGAGGCGCTACTTGATCGAGTGGAGGTGGGAGACCTTCACCCGTTCGCTGTCGTAGCAGCGGGCGTGAAGCTGGAGGCAGCCTGACCGCGGGAACGCGCGGGAGGGTGGGAAGCAGCCTCGACAACGCCGGGATGGGCTGGCACTGCCAGACAGCCCAGGTTCGGCAAGCGAGACGGAAAGGTGTACGCGAGGAACCGACGTGTAAAGCCTCTTAATTCCACCACCGGCTCAAATCTGGTGGATAGGGGCCGGGATCGCGGACGAACCATCCGGGCTAGCGCCGTCCGGGTGGACGCCACGGCGGGGTTGATTCCCCTCGTCATGGTGGTTGCGGGGAAGGTCTACGGCGTATCCGCAACGTGCCGCAGGGGCAAAGTCGGGCACCTCCTCCGTCGATCGATCGGTGGTGAACGTGGGAACTGTCGGGGTGCGGACCCGCCGCGGCGCAGCCAGCGTGGCGGAGATGGGAGGGCGCGTTGTCCTGCCGTGGCACCCGGGCGGGGCGGAGTCCGCGTAGTAGTCCGAGGGCGGGAAAGCCGTCCACATGGCGAAGGCGGGCAGCGGGCTCGCAGGGAGGGATTGTCATGCCAGGAGGTCGCTGGTGAATACCGGCGCGCCGTGGCCGAGCCTCGATGAGGCGTGGCGGCGGGTACTGGAGATTCAAACCAAGCTGCATCGATGGGCAGGCGAGGACGGTTCTCGTCGGTTTGATGATCTGTTCAACCTTGTCACCGATCCCGCGTTCCTGGTGGTGGCGTGGGATCGGGTGCGGAGCAACACCGGCTCGCGCAGCGCTGGTGTGGACGGCTTGACCGCCCATCACCTTCAGGCGCTGGTCGGTGCGGAACCCTTCATGGGCATGATCCGGGAGGCGGTCCGGTCGGGACAGTTCCAGCCGCTTCCAGTGCGGGAGCGGCTGATCCCGAAGCCGGGCAGCCTCAAGAAGCGTCGGCTGGGTATCCCCACCGTCGCGGACCGGGTCGTGCAGGCGTCGCTGAAGCTGGTGCTGGAGCCGATCTTCGAGGCGGACTTCCATCCGTGCTCGTTCGGTTTCCGGCCACGCCGTCGCGCTCAGGACGCGATCGCCGACATCCATCTTCTGACATCCAAATCGTATGAGTGGATCTTGGAAGCGGACATCGAGGCGTGCTTCGACTCGATCGACCACGCCGCGCTCATGGCGCGGGTGCGTCAACGGGTCGGAGACAAGCGCGTACTGAGCCTGGTGAAAGCGTTCCTCAAGGCCGGGGTCCTCACGGAGACCGGCTCCCGCGAGGAAACGCACACCGGGACGCCGCAAGGGGGCATCCTGTCTCCGCTGTTGGCCAACATCGCCCTGTCCGTGCTGGACGACTTCGCCCAGGACGTGTGGCAGACGGTGATGTCGACGAGAGGTCTGCGCGCGAAACGCCGCCGGCACGGCCAGCCGAACTGGCGGCTCGTCCGCTACGCAGACGACTTCGTCATCCTCGTGCACGGCGATCGGCGTGACGCCGAGCAGCTACGCGACGAGGTCGCCACGGTTCTCGCCGGGATGGGCCTGCGCCTGTCGCCGCCGAAGACCATGGTGGTCCACATCGACGAGGGCTTCGACTTCCTCGGTTTCCGCATCCAGCGACACCGCAAGAGAGGCACGGGCAGGCGCTGCGTATACACATACCCGTCCAAGAAAGCGGTCACCGCGATCAAGGACAAGGTCCGCACGCTCACCCACAGCTCAGCACAAGCCGACCTGACCGCCCTGCTGGAACGCGTCAACGGCGTACTGCGGGGGTGGAGCAACTACTTCAAGCACGGCGTGTCGAAACGGACCTTTAGCTACCTCGGTGCCTTCACCTGGCGCCGGACAGCGATCTGGATCCGCAAGAGGCACAAGGGCCTGACGTGGAAGCAACTCCGACGGCGCTTCATGGCCGGCGGGTGGACGATCATCGACGGACAACTGACCCTGTTCAACCCGGCCTCGGTCACCGTGTCCCGATACCGACGCCGCAGCGTGATCCCCAACCCCTGGACACCCCTGACGCGTCGCCTGACCCAACCGACGTGAGTCCGTGGAGAGCCGGATGCAGCGAAAGTTGCACGTCCGGTTCGGAGGGCGGGCCGAAGAAACGGACCGGTCGAAAGCCCGGCACCGCGCTTCGGCCCGACCCAACTGGGGGCGCTTGGGCCGCCGGGATGTTTGGCTGACCCGTGAGGTCCGGTGGAAGGTCGTCGCCCGCGCTGGCGACAGCGAGAACGGCCGGGTGCTGCGCTGGGAGTTCGACACGGAGGCGGATGCTCTGGCGATGGTCAAGCGCCTCCTGGCCGCCGACGCGGGCGGTCAGTGGCGCAAGCAGGCTGGCGACAGCGCACCGTCTTCGCCACAGCAGGCATAGTCCGGCCGGCGGGGCGTCCCGCAGAGGACGCCCCGGCGGTCGAGGGGCTGTGTCAGGAGCTGCAGGTGTTGAGCATGCTCTGCAGGGCTGACTTCTCCGACGACTGCAGCTTCAAGCCCCAGCTGTACTTCACGGTGATCCACATCTTGCTGTAGGTGCACCGGTACGACGACAGGGACGGCTGCCAGGTGGAGGGGTCCTGGTCGCCCTTGGACTGGTTGACGTTGTCCGTCACCGCGATCAGTTGGGGGCGGGTGAGGTCGTTGGCGAAGCTCTGCCGGCGGCTGGTCGTCCAGGAGTTGGCGCCGGAGCGCCACGCCTCCGCGAGGGGCACGACGTGGTCGATGTCGACGTCGGAGGCGGCTGTCCAGGTTGCGGCGTCGTAGGGGCTGTACCAGCGGCCGGAGGTGGCCGCGCAGGAGCTATTGACGACGACGGAGGTGCCGTCGCGCTTGAGGACCTGCTCGCGGGTGTTGCAGCTGCCACTGATGGTGATCCAGTGCGGGAACAGGTCCCGTGAGTAGCCGCTGGTGGAGCCCTGCGCCGCCACGGTCAGGGCGTTGAGCTGCGACTGCGCCGTGGCCTTCGACGGGATCCCGGGCGGTGTGGCCGACGCGGGCTGTGCGCTGACGCCGACCAGGCCGGCGCCTGCGATGGCGGCGAGGACGACTGCGGCGGCGTGGCGCGTGACGCGTGGGAAACGGGCTGAGACTCGGTTTACCCGCATGGGGGCCTCCTCGGCACTGGATGGACGGCAACCGTCTCCGACGATCATGTCCATCGAGGGACGTGTTTGTGAAGGGGCGAGGAAGCAGCTACGAAACTTCGAAGCGCTTCGCTGGCCTGCAGACACGAGCTGGGCGCACCCGGCGGGACCTCGCCCTGCTTCTCGTTCCGCTACCGCCATCGACCGTTCGGCATCTTCCAGCGCCACCCCTGTGCGCGCCTCAACCATGAGAGAGGAGGTGAGCGAAATTCGAGTTCGATGGCGTGGATCGGTCCTGCGGTGACTCCAGCCCGCCGGCGTGGCGGCACCACCGAAGGGCTGCGTCCGCCGCTCACGCCGATGCTGGCGAAAGCCGTCGACGCCGTCCCTGAGGCATCGGATCTGGCCTACGAGCCGAAGTGGGACGGCTGGCGGGCACTGGCCTTCCGCCGGCCCGACGGCGTGTACCTGCAGTCCCGAGCCGGCCGGGACATCACCACCTACTTTCCCGACATCACCCGAGCTGTCACCGAAGCCGTCGAGCCGGGTGCCGTCCTCGACGGCGAGCTCGTGGTGTGGGAAGGCGAACGAACCAACTTCGCCCACCTGCAGCGACGAATCACCGCCGGCGCGCAGCTCCCCGACATCGCCCGACGCCACCCCGCGCACTACGTCGTCTTCGACCTGCTCAGCGCCCCACCGGGCCGACCACTATTGGACCGGCCCCTGCACGAGCGACGTGCCCTGCTCACACAACTGCTCGCCGACGCACCCGCCCGAACTCACCCTGTCCCCACAGACCGCCGACCTCGACCAAGCCGCCGAATGGTTGACCACCTGGA
This sequence comes from Micromonospora sp. NPDC005163, assembly GCF_053599835.1. NCBI lineage: Bacteria > Bacillati > Actinomycetota > Actinomycetes > Micromonosporales > Micromonosporaceae > Micromonospora > Micromonospora sp. NPDC005163. The sequence goes on along the minus strand of NZ_JBSFYP010000082.1, from coordinate 1,010 downwards.
CCGCCGCGGGCATTGAGGGCGTCGTGATCAAACGCCTCGGCGGGCGCTACGAGCCGGGCCGGCGTGGCTGGCGGAAAGTCCGGGCCTACCGCACCACCGAAGCCATCATCGGCGGCGTCTCCCCCAGCATCAACAACCCCGAGACCCTCCTGCTGGGCCGCTGCGACCAGCACGGACGGCTCCGCTACACCGGCCGATCCAGCCCGCTACGACCGGTACAGCGCGCCGAACTGGCTGGCCTGCTCATGCCCGTCGACCCGACGGGGGCACACCCGTGGCCGCAACCTCTACCCGCCGCGTGGATCGGGCAACTTGACCGGCCCCAACCTCTCCCGTACGCCCCCGTCAGTCCCATCTTCGTCGCGGAAATCGACGTTGACACCGCCTACGAACATCACCGGTGGCGACACCACGTCCGCTACTTGCGGTTACGAGCGGACATGTCAGCGTCCGAGGTGCCGGTGTTGATCGAGTGATTTGAAGCTGAACGTCAGTCGTTCGCTGGCCCGTGTTTCCTCGCTGCCATTCGACCTTGCCGGGCCGCCCGAAACCGGAACTCGCGCGAGCGGCTTGCATCCTGTACCTAGGTACAGGCCTACCGTCGGAGCATGACGGAAAAGAGGGCCCTGGGTGAGGGGTCGTGGGTGCCGCAGGCGTGCACGCTGCCGACGGTGGAGCAGCCGTTGCGGCTGGCCGAGTTTGATGACCTGTTCGCCTCCGCGGTGCTCGAAATGGAGCGGGTTGACCGGTTGCGGGTGCGGCTGGAGCTGCGGCCCGAGCCGACGGTAGCCGGACGAGCAGCCACACCGATCTGCCCATCGACGGGCGCGGGATGCTGATCGTACGAGCCGACCTGCGGGTCGGCACCGAGAGCGAACCAGTGCCGGACGCCTGGGGTGCCGGCGACGACGCGGCGATTCCGGACCTTGCCGTGAGCCGACCCGGCGCCGTGACGGTGCCGAACGCCCAGCACGCCGTGCGGCAGGGAAAGCTTCTGGCGAGGAACATCG